>NZ_WWKH01000517.1:0-7321 GCF_009865595.1 Streptomyces sp. SID1328
CGGTCGCCGCCGAACTGCACGCCCGGCTCACCGCCGAGGGCCTCGCGGCGGTACGTCCGGACGCGGCCGTGGTCTCCGTGCGGGCGCCGTCCCCCGACGCCGCGGTGCGCTGGGCCGCCGACTGCCGTACCGAGGGGCTGTCGGTCGGCTGCTTCCGCCCGCCGTCCGTCCCGGACGGCGTCTCCCGGCTGCGGCTGACCGCCCGCGCGGACCTGTCGGAGGCGGACATCGAGCGGGCCGTAAGGGTCATCACCGCCGTTCGGCCCTGCTGAGCGCGGGAAAAACCCTGTCAAATACGGTCTTCCGTCGCAGAGTTCACCCCGTTGAGCGACAGATGTCCGCGTATCTGGGGGGTTGGTTCACCGGACCGCTTCCGTAATGGCAGGCTGACGTGCAGGCACCAGAGCGGGACCGTGCTCGAACCCTCCGCCCCGCGTCGTCGCGCGGCCCGTGGGAGGTCGGCGGGCCGCCCGTGGGAAAGGGACGACTTCGCCATGGCAGACCGTCTGGAAGCATCCGTCACTCTGCCGAGCGAGCCTGCCTCGGTCCGCACGGCCAGGTCCTACGTGGTGGGCACCCTGGCGAGCTGGGGGCTCCCCGCGGACGACGAGGTCACCGGCACCGTGCGCCTCATCGTCTCCGAGCTGGCCACCAACGCCGTCCAGCACACCCGGGGCCAGTCGCCCACCTTCACCGTGGACGTCGTACTGGCCCGCGACGAGCTGTTGCTCATCGGCGTGACGGACAGCCATCCGAGGCTGCCGAAGAGACTCCCGGCCGCCGTCGCCCAGGACAACGGGCGCGGCATGGCCATCATCCGGTGTCTCACCGTCGAGTGCGGCGGCAAGCTGCGGGTCCGCCCGACCCGTGAGGGCGGCAAGACGGTCTTCGTCGAGCTGCCCTGGTGCGTGCCGAACCGGCCGCGGCCCGCCACCGCCCGCCCGGAGCCCTCTCCGGCCCGCTGAGTCCGGGAACGGCCTCGGGGGCGTGGGTACGCCCGCGGAGACCGCCCCCGGCCGCCCTCGCTAGTTGACCCGGCCGTACCAGACGCTCTTGGTCCAGATCTTCTGGAGCCGCACCACGTCCCCGGTCTTCGGCGCGTGCCAGATCTTGCCCTTACCGGCGTAGATGCCGACGTGGTAGACGCTGGACCCCGAGTGGAAGAAGACCAGGTCACCGGCCTTGCGGTGGCTCGAGGAAATGTGGTGCGTCTTGTTGTACTGCTGCGCGGCCGTGCGCGGCAGCTTCTTGCCGGCCTTCTTGAACGAGTACAGCGTCAGGCCCGAGCAGTCGAACCGGCCCGGCCCGGTGGCTCCGTAGCGGTAGGGGGCGCCCTTCTTGGACGCCGCGACCTTCAGCGCCTTCGACGCGGTGGTCGCGGCGGAGGCGTCGGTGGCCAGCCCCGGCACCATGATGGAGCCGCCCACGGCGGCGAGGGTGAGGGCCGAGGCGGTGCCGGCCCGAGCCATCAGCGACGGGACACGATTGAGCGCAGTCATGCGCAACCCTTCGTCAGCCGCCTGTGAAGGATGACCTGTCGGATTCGGGCTGGCGAAGTTGCCCGGCCGTGTCACCACGGCTTCACCCCAAGGGTTGCTCGGCACGATCGTCCGCTGCTCGCGGACATCCGTCCCGGCGACCCGGCTTGCTCGGGTCCTCCACTCCTGCCGATGCACTTCTGTCGACCGGTCATCCGGGTGGCGGCAGGACTCGGCGTCCGCCCGAATGCGCCCCGCCGTTGTGGCGGGGTCTTGTCGTCAGTCAGGGATCTTGGCCCACTCCTGTCCGAAAATCCCAATGGAACCGGGGGTTTGTGGTGTTACTCACCACTCACCCGTTCGGGTGGACAGGGGTGTGTCCGAGTCGCCGTCAACTCCCCTCCACGGCCCCGGACCTGGGATTCGGTCGCCGCGCGGTGGCCCGCCGGGCGGCAGGCGCGCAACTCGGCGGGCCCGGAAACGCGCCCGGAGATACACCGGTCGGCGGTAGCACGTTCGGCCCGTTTCGGCGCGGCGGACGACACGCGGGGCCCTGTATGGCCGACGGCGGTGTCCGGGTCAGCCGACGGCATCGGGCGGGAGCGCGACGCGCGCGGTCCGGCGCTCACCGTCCAGCACCCGCAGCGCGTGTGCCAGCGTGCCCCCGTACAGCTCCCGTTCGCCCCGATCGTGCATCAGTGTGAGCGCGTCGCGGAGTGCGGCCGCCGTGCGCACCAGCGCCTGCGCGGCCCTCAGCGCCCGGTATGTGTCCCCGTGCCGGGCCGGGTTGATCCGGCCCAGCAGGTCGGCCGCCTCCAGGTAACGGTCGATCAGCTCGCCCTCGGCCCGGGTCAGCGCGGGCAGCGGCGGCAGCTCCTCCGGCAGCAAGGGCGGCTCACCGGCCGCCGGGCAGGTTCTGACGGGCGCCCACGATCCCGTCCACCAGGCCGTGTTCCAGGGCGCCGGTGGCGTCCAGCACCCGCTCGCGCTCCAGGCCGGCGTGGACGGTGGCGGCGTCCCGGCCGGTGTGCCGGACGAGCAGTTCCTCCATCAGCTCCCGGGTCCGGACCAGCTCCGCCGCCTTGATCTCCAGATCGCTGGGCTGCCCCTGCACCGGCTCGGCCAGCTCCGGTTGGCGCAGCACCACCCGCGAGCCGGGCAGCGCGAACCGCTTGCCGGGCGCCCCGGCCGCGAGCAGCACGGCGGCCACCGAGACGGCCTGGCCCAGGCAGTACGTCTCCACGTCGCAGCCGACGTAGCGCATCGTGTCGTACACCGCCGTCATGGCGTGGAAGTCGCCGCCGGGGCAGTTCAGGTACAGCGTGATGTCCCGGTCCGGGGCGGCGTGTTCGAGCTGCATCAGCTGGGCGATCACGTCCGTGGCCGCCGCGTCGTCGAGCGGCGTGCCCAGCAGCACGATCCGGTGCTCGAACAGCTTGGCGTACGGGTCGAGCGTGCGGCGGACCCCTCCGTCGCGCTCGGTGAACTCGGGCAGGACATGTCGGGCATTCGATCGGGTCATGGCACACCCCTCCTGAGCGGCGGGACCACTGACGGCTCCGCTTCTGTAAAAAATGTACAGGATGTACGTGACGTTAGAATGGGGTCATGGCCTACGAGATTCCGGTGACGCAAGCCAGGGCTGAGCTCGCCGACCTGATCAACCGGGTGGTCTACGGCAGTGAGCGGGTCGTGGTGACCCGGCACGGCAAACCGCTCGTCGCACTGGTCTCCGCCGCCGACCTGGAGCGTCTCGAAGCGCTCGACGCGCAGGCGGCGGAGCGGGACGAGCAGGTGATCAGCTCCGTCTCCGGCGTCCGTGAGGTCTCCGCCTCCCCGCCGCAGGAGCGGCACCGCTTCGGCATCGCGGCCGAGCACCGCCGCCCCGGCACCACCTGACGGCCAGGGCGCGCCGAAGGCCCGCCGGTTAACGTCGCCGAAACGCCGGCGAACTAGCCTTCGCTCCCACGCCACCAGGGGTTTCTCTGCACGAGCCGGCCCCGAGCCGTGGCTGCGGCAACCGGGCCCCGCACGGTCCGGAGCGAGGACTGTGAGGTGGGACGTGCAACTGACCCCGCACGAGCAAGAGCGACTGCTGATCCATGTGGCGGCCGACGTGGCCGAGCGGCGCCGGGCCCGCGGTGTGAAGCTCAACCACCCGGAGGCGGTCGCGCTCATCACGTCGCACATCCTGGAGGGCGCCCGCGACGGCCGGACCGTCGCCGAGCTGATGTCCTCCGGCCGCAAGGTGCTCACCCGGGACGACGTGATGGAGGGCATCCCCGAGATGATCCACGACGTCCAGGTGGAGGCCACCTTCCCGGACGGCACCAAGCTGGTCACCGTCCACGACCCGATCGTCTGAGGGGGCCGGCGATGATTCCCGGAGAGGTGCTGTTCGCGGACGGCCCGGTCGTCTACAACCAGGGGCGCGAGTCCACCCGGCTCACCGTCCTCAACGCCGCCGACCGGCCCGTCCAGGTCGGCTCGCACTACCACTTCGCCGAGGCCAACCCCGGCCTGGACTTCGACCGGTCCGCCGCGCGCGGCAGGCGGCTGAACATCGCCGCCGGTACGGCCGTCCGCTTCGAGCCCGGCATCCCCGTCGAGGTCGAACTCGTCCCCCTCGGCGGCGCCCGGATCGTGCCCGGACTGCGCGGCGAGACCGGAGGCGCCCTCGATGCCTGAGATCTCCCGCGCCGCCTACGCCGACCTGTTCGGCCCCACCACCGGCGACCGCATCCGGCTCGCCGACACCGACCTGCTCATCGAGATCGAGGAGGACCGCTCCGGCGGCCCCGGCACCTCCGGCGACGAGGCGGTGTTCGGCGGCGGCAAGGTCATCCGCGAGTCCATGGGCCAGTCCCGCGCCACCCGCGCCGAGGGCACCCCCGACACCGTGATCACCGGTGTGGTCGTCGTGGACCACTGGGGTGTGATCAAGGCCGACGTCGGCATCCGGGACGGCCGGATCACCGGGATCGGCAAGGCCGGCAACCCCGACACCATGGACGGCGTCCACCCCGACCTGTTCATCGGCCCCGAGACCGAGGTCATCGCGGGCAACGGGCGCATCCTCACCGCGGGCGCCATCGACGCCCATGTGCACTTCATCTGCCCGCAGATCGCCGACGAGGCGCTGTCCTCCGGGGTCACCACCCTGGTCGGCGGCGGCACCGGCCCGGCCGAGGGCTCCAAGGCCACCACCGTCACACCGGGCCCCTGGCACCTCGCCCGGATGCTGGAGGCGATGGAGGCGTACCCGGTCAACGTCGGCTTCCTGGGCAAGGGCAACACCGTCTCGCAGGAGGCGATGCTGTCCCAGATCAGGGGCGGCGCCGTCGGGCTGAAGCTGCACGAGGACTGGGGCTCGACCCCGGCCGTCATCGACGCGGCCCTCACCGTGGCCGACCGCACGGGCATCCAGGTCGCCATCCACACCGACACCCTCAACGAGGCCGGTTTCGTGGGCGACACCCTCGCCGCCATCGCCGGGCGGGGCATCCACTCGTACCACACCGAGGGTGCCGGCGGCGGGCACGCGCCGGACATCATGACGGTCGTCTCCCAGCCCAACGTGCTGCCCAGCTCGACCAATCCGACCCGGCCGTTCACCGTCAACACCGCCGAGGAACACCTCGACATGCTGATGGTCTGCCACCACCTCAACCCGGCCGTCCCCGAGGACCTCGCCTTCGCCGAGTCCCGCATCCGGCCGTCCACCATCGGCGCGGAGGACATCCTCCACGACCTCGGCGCGATCTCGATCATCTCCTCCGACTCCCAGGCCATGGGCCGCGTCGGCGAGGTCGTCCTGCGCACCTGGCAGACCGCCCACGTGATGAAGGGCCGCCGGGGCGCCCTGCCCGGTGACGGCCGCGCCGACAACCACCGGGTACGGCGCTATGTCGCCAAGTACACGATCAACCCGGCGCTCGCGCAGGGCCTCGCCGCCGAGATCGGATCGGTGGAGACCGGCAAGCTGGCCGACCTGGTGCTGTGGGAGCCCGCGTTCTTCGGGGTGAAGCCGCTGCTCGTGCTCAAGGGCGGCCAGATCGCCTACGCGCAGATGGGCGACGCCAACGCCTCCATCCCCACCCCCCAGCCGATCCTGCCCCGCCCGATGTTCGGCGCGATCGGCCGCGCCCCGGCCGCCAACTCCGTCAACTTCGTCTCCCAGCTGGCGATCGAGGACGGCCTGCCCGAACGGCTCGGCCTCGGCAAGGAGTTCGTGGCGATCCGGTCCACCCGCGCGGTCACCAAGGCGGACCTGCGGGAGAACGACGCCATGCCGGACGTACGGATCGACCCCGACAGCTTCGCCGTGCACATCGACGGCGAGCTGGTCGAGGCGGTACCGGCGGCCGAACTGCCCATGGCTCAGCGTTACTTCCTCTTCTGATGCCGCTGATGTCAAGGGCCGCGCTGCTCGTCCTGGCCGACGGCCGCTTCCCCGCCGGAGGGCACGCCCACTCCGGCGGGGCGGAGGCCGCCGTCAAGGCGGGGCGCATCACCGACGCCGCGACCCTGGAGCACTTCTGCCGGGGACGCCTGCACACCACCGGCCTGGTCGCCGCCTCCCTCGCGGCGGCGGCCGTACTCGGCCTCCCCGCGGATGAGCTGGACGCGGCCGCCGACGCCCGCACCCCGTCACCCGCCCTGCGCACCACCGCCCGGCGGCTGGGCCGGCAGTTGGCACGGGCGGCCCGCGCCACCTGGCCGTCTCCCGAACTGGACGCTTTGGCGAGGGAGTTCCCCAAGGGCACCCACCAGCCCGTCGTCCTGGGCCTCACCGCCCGCGCGGCCGGCCTGGAGCCCCTGGACGCCGCCTGCTGCGCGCTGTACGAGAGCGTGAGCGGCCCCGCGACCGCCACCGTACGGCTGCTCAGCCTCGACCCGTTCGACGCCACCGGCGTCCTCGCCCGGCTGGCACCCGAGCTGGACCGGGTGGCGGACCGTTCCGTGGAGGCCGCCCGGCGCGCGCTGACCGAGGGAGTGGACGCCCTGCCCGCCGCGTCCGCACCCCTGCTGGAGATCGGCGCACAGGCGCACGCCGCCTGGCCGGTCCGCCTCTTCGCCTCCTAGAGGCACCCGACGAACCGCACTTGGAGCCGCACATGCATCTCGACCACACCCACACCGGCCCGGAGGCCGTCGGCGCCGACGCGCACCGCCCCGACGGCAAGCGCCGAGCCCTGCGCATCGGGCTCGGCGGCCCGGTCGGCTCGGGGAAGACCGCGACCGTCGCCGCGCTGTGCCGGGCGCTGCGCGACGAACTCTCCCTCGCCGTCGTCACCAACGACATCTACACCCGCGAGGACGCCGAATTCCTGCTCCGCGAGGCCGTGCTGCCGCCCGAGCGGATCGCGGCCGTGGAGACCGGCGCCTGCCCGCACACCGCGATCCGCGACGACATCTCGGCCAACCTCGAAGCAGTGGAGGACCTGGAGGACGCCGTCGGCCCGCTCGACCTGATCCTGGTGGAGTCCGGTGGCGACAACCTCACCGCGACCTTCTCCAAGGGCCTGGTGGACGCCCAGATCTTCGTGATCGACGTGGCCGGCGGCGACGACATCCCGCGCAAGGGCGGCCCCGGCGTCACCACCGCCGACCTGCTCGTGGTCAACAAGACCGACCTCGCCCCCTACGTCGGCTCCGACCTCGCCCGGATGGCCGCCGACGCCAAGGCGCAGCGGGCCGAACTCCCCGTGATGTTCCAGACCTTGCGCGTCGAGAACGGGGTCGGCGAGGTGGCCGGCTGGGTGCGCGAGCAGCTCGCCGCGTGGACGGCGTGACCGCGGCCGGCGTCACCGCCCGCGCCCGGATCGAGGCCCGCGCCGACG
>NZ_WWKH01000518.1:0-10841 GCF_009865595.1 Streptomyces sp. SID1328
GTGGAGGTGGCGCACCGCTCGGGCGGGCCCCAGCCGGCCAGCACCACGGCGGCCCCGCGCGCGGCCAGCGGCAGCGCGGCGGCGAGGGTGTCATCGAGGTCGGCGGAGTCGTCGAGGGCGCCGACCGTCTCGTAGGCGGTCACGAGGGTGTACGGGGGTGTGTCGTCGTCGGCCGCGTCCGCGGGGGAGTCCGCCTGCACGAGCCGGGCGTCCAGGGGGCCGTCCGGGTCCAGACGTTCGCGGGCGAGGGCGAGGTGTTCGGTGCGGGAATCGACGCCGGTGACGGCCGCGCCCTTGGCGGCCGCCAGCAGCAGGGCGAGCCCGGAGCCGCAGGAAAGGCCCAGCAGGCGGGTGCCCGGTCCCACTTCGAGGCGCTCGTGGACGGTCTCGTGGAGCGGCAGAAGCATCCGCTCCTGGATCTCCGACCAGTCGCGCGCGCGTTTGCGGGGGTTCACGCGGGGTGGTGCGGAACCCGCGTGGGCCAGGTGCTCCCGCACGAGCGTAGGTGTCATAGGTAGCGCCCCAATCCGCCGGCTGTCCGTCGCTGTGCCCGGTGTGTGGCCCCCCGTGTGCCGTGCGTGCGCACTTTCCACGTATGCCAGGTAACTCCCGGCTCGCCGTGCCGTCCAGTGGTCGTGGGGCCCGGCTTGCCGCCGGATGGCGCGTGTGGCTCGAATTCACGCCCCCGCAACGCTGCCGCGCACCACCGGGTTCGGCGGCGCTCGGGGGCACCCGGTAACGTGCGGGTTCCGGCGGTGGCAGTAGCCCCGCCGACGCCGGCAGCCGTACGTCTGGCTACGCACCGGCTTGTGGGGAGCTGCGAGGCTTCTCCGTGAAACGGCGGACCCGCCCTCGTCAGGACGCATCGGCGACAACTGACGGGTAGGTGCAAATTATTTGAGATGCCCCGGAATAGGAACACAGCGGCACCCCCGCTCGTTGTCATTACGTGAGCACGACACAGACACCACCTGTTCTCGCCGCGGAGCTGGCACAGGCGTGGGCCGACATTCAGCGGTACCACCCCGAGCTGCCCGACCTCGCCGCACCGGAATCACTGATCGGGGAGTCGTCGTCCGCGTGCGGACACGAGCTCTCCTTCGAGCGGCTGCTGCACGAGGCGGTGCACGGCATCGCCGCCTCCCGCGGGGTGCGCGACACCTCGCGCGCCGGCCGCTACCACAACCGCCGTTTCCTCGCCGTCGCCGAGGAGCTGGGCCTGGACCACCCCGAGGAGCCGCATCCCAGCAGCGGTTTCTCGCTGGTCACGCTCAACCCCGAGGCCAAGCGGCGTTACCGTCCGACCATCGACCGGCTGCAGCGGGCGCTGAAGGCGCACACGGTGGCCACCTCCGCCGACACCTCGCGCACCTTCAGGGGCCCGGCCGCCCGGCACGGCTCCTCCGGGGGCGGGGTCCGGGTCAAGGCGGTCTGCGACTGCGGGCGCAACGTCCGGGTGGTCCCCTCGGTCCTGGCGCAGGCGCCGATCATGTGCGGCGGCTGCGGCAAACCGTTCCGCATCCCGGAGGCGGTGGCAGCGGCGAGCTGACGAGACGGCTGCTCGTGGCAGCCGTACGGTCGGCTTCCCTCCGCCCGGCGGGCGGGCGCAGGCGCGCGGCGCCGGGCGCCTCGCAGGCATGCCCGGATCGCCGACCGTGTCCCTTGGCGCCCCGCGGGGTGTGGCACAATGTCTAGCTGTACTCGACAGTCGCACAGGACCCCTCTCTCCTCCGGCTGACGCGTCCATCGGGCACTCGGGTACCGCAACCCCACGCGGCAACTCCGCCGTGCCCAACACGTCAATTCCAGGAGAACTCACTCCCGTGGCAGTCAAGATCAAGCTGAAGCGTCTGGGCAAGATCCGTTCGCCTCACTACCGCATCGTCGTCGCCGACTCCCGTACCCGCCGTGACGGCCGGGCCATCGAGGAGATCGGCAAGTACCACCCGACCTACAACCCGTCGGTCATGGAGGTGGACGCCGATCGCGTCGCCTACTGGCTGGGTGTCGGTGCGCAGCCGACCGAGCCGGTGCTCGCCATTCTGAAGAAGACCGGCGACTGGCAGAAGTTCAAGGGCGAGCCGGCCCCCGCGCCGCTCCTCGTTGCCGCGCCGAAGGCCGAGCGTCCGTCGTTCGAGGGCCTCGGCTCCGACGACGACAACAAGGGTGAGGCCATCACCCAGAAGAAGAAGGCTGAGAAGAAGGACGAGGCGGCCGCTGAGTCCGCCGAGTCGACCGAGGCCTGAGCAGCATGCTCGAAGAGGCGCTTGAGCACCTCGTGAAGGGCATCGTCGACAACCCCGACGATGTGCAGGTCGCCTCGCGCGACCTGCGCCGCGGGCGCGTGCTGGAGGTCCGGGTGCACCCCGACGACCTCGGTAAGGTGATCGGCCGCAACGGCCGCACCGCGCGCGCTCTGCGTACCGTCGTGGGCGCCATCGGCGGCCGCGGTGTCCGTGTCGACCTCGTCGACGTGGACCACGTCCGCTGACGCTTCATAGCAACCGGCTCGGGCCGGGGAGGGCCACTGGGCCGTCCCCGGCCCGCAGTCGTATGACAGGAGATCTGTACTCGTGCAGTTGGTAGTCGCACGGATCGGCCGTGCTCATGGCATCAAGGGTGAGGTCACCGTCGAGGTGCGGACCGACGAGCCGGAGTCGCGGCTCGCACCGGGCGCCGTCCTGGCCACCGACCCGGCGTCCGTCGGGCCGCTCACCATCGCCACCGGCCGCGTGCACAGCGGCCGTCTCCTCCTGCGCTTCGAGGGCGTCGGCGACCGCACCGGCGCGGAGGCGCTGCGCAACACGCTGCTGATCGCCGACGTCGATCCGGAGGAGATGCCGGAGGACGAGGACGAGTACTACGACCACCAGCTCATCGACCTCGACGTGGTCACCGCGGACGGCACGGAGGTGGGCCGGATCACCGAGATCTCCCATCTGCCCTCCCAGGACCTGTTCATCGTGGAGCGCCCGGACGGGAGCGAGGTGCTGATCCCGTTCGTGGAGGAGATCGTCAGCGAGATCGACCTGGAGGAGCAGCGGGCGGTCATCACGCCGCCGCCCGGCCTCATCGACGACCGGGCCGAGATCGCTTCCGCGCGGGACGAGGCTGCGGAGGCTTCCACGCCCGACGAGGACGAGGACGCATGAGGCTCGACGTCGTCACGATCTTCCCGGAGTACCTGGAACCGCTGAACGTCTCCCTCGTCGGCAAGGCCCGCGCACGCGGCCGCCTCGACGTGAACGTCCACGACCTGCGCTCCTGGACCTACGACCGGCACAACACGGTCGACGACACCCCGTACGGCGGCGGTCCGGGCATGGTCATGAAGACCGAGCCCTGGGGCGACGCCCTGGACACCGTGCTGGCCGACGGCTACGAGTCGGGCGCGCACAGCCCCGCCCTGATCGTGCCGACCCCGAGCGGCCGCCCCTTCACCCAGGAACTCGCCGTCGAGCTGTCGGAACGCCCCTGGCTGATCTTCACCCCGGCCCGCTACGAGGGCATCGACCGCCGGGTCATGGACGAGTACGCGACCCGGATGCCGGTCTACGAGGTGTCCATCGGGGACTACGTCCTCGCGGGCGGTGAGGCGGCCGTCCTGGTCGTCACCGAGGCCGTGGCCCGGCTGCTGCCCGGCGTGCTCGGCAACGCAGAGTCGCACCGGGACGACTCCTTCGCCCCCGGCGCGATGGCCAACCTCCTGGAGGGGCCGGTCTACACCAAGCCGCCCCAGTGGCGGGGCCATGGCATCCCCGACGTGCTGCTCAGCGGGCACCACGGCAAGATCGCGCGCTGGCGGCGGGACGAGGCGATGCGCCGCACCACCGCCAACCGGCCCGACCTGATCGAACGCTGCGACCCCGCGACGCTCGACAAGAAGGACCGGGAGATGCTCTCCATCCTGGGCTGGTCCCCGGACCCGGAGGGCCACTCGTCCGGGCGATTTTGGCGCAGGAGCGAGGGCGTGGAACAATAGGCCGCTGTTGTGCGTCCGTCCGGCGTGCGCCCCTGCCACAGGGGGACACGACGCCCGTTCCGACCCGCACGGCAGACCTCTTCGAACATCTAGTTCCGTTGATGACCTGTGGCATCAGCGAAGAAAGCAGACGAAATGTCTCACCTGCTCGACACCGTCGACTCCGCGTCGCTGCGCACCGACGTCCCGGCCTTCCGCCCGGGTGACACCGTCAACGTGCACGTCCGCGTCATCGAGGGCAACCGCTCGCGTGTGCAGCAGTTCAAGGGCGTCGTGATCCGCCGCCAGGGTTCGGGCGTCCGCGAGACCTTCACGGTCCGCAAGGTCTCCTTCTCCGTCGGCGTGGAGCGTACCTTCCCGGTGCACACCCCGATCGTCGAGAAGATCGAGCTCGTCACCCGCGGTGACGTGCGCCGCGCCAAGCTGTACTACCTCCGTGAGCTGCGCGGCAAGGCCGCGAAGATCAAGGAGAAGCGCGACAACTGAGCGCCTGCCTTCAGTGGTGACGGGGCCGGATAGCATCTGGCCCCGATGGACACCGAAGCAAAGCCCGCCGAACGCGACCGTTCCCGCCCACCCGGTACACCGGGTCGGTGGGGCCGGTCGCGTTTCGCGTTGGCCCCGCTCGCCGAGCGGGTGCCGGGCGGCCGGTTCACCCTGGCGTTCCTCACCTGCCTCGTCTTCCTGCTGCTCCTGAGCACGTTCGTGGTGCGGCCGTTCGAGATTCCGAGCGGTTCCATGGAGCGCGGATTGAGGGTCGGGGACCGCGTGCTCGTAAACAAGTTGGCGTACCGTTTCGGTGCCCGTCCGAGCCGCGGTGACGTGGTGGTGTTCGACGGGACCGGCTACTTCGGGCACGCCGACTACATCAAGCGCGTTGCAGGGGTGGGAGGCGACCATGTGGTCTGCTGCGACAGGGAGGGGAGGATCGAGGTGAACGGCCACCCGGTCGACGAGACGGGGTTCCTCTATCCGGGGAACAGCGCGTCCGACGTGCCCTTCGACGTGGTGGTGCCCGACGGCCGCCTCTTCCTGCTCGGTGACCACCGCGCCCGCTCCAGCGACTCCCGCGACCACCTCGGCTCGCCCGGCGGCGGCATGGTCCCGGTGGAGGACGTGGTGGGCCGCGCCGACTGGATCGTCTGGCCGTACGGCCACTGGACGCGCATCGAGCGCCCCGGCGCCTACGCGCACGTACCTGCCGCGGAGGCCGCGCATGGGTAACCGGGCAAGGCCACGCGGGGTGTCCGGCGCGGCCGCCGACAATCCGCTGCCCACCGGCGCCCGCCGGACCTCACGGCCGAGCGCCGGCCGTTCGCGGGCGGAGCGGCGCAAGCTCCAGCGCAAGGTGAAGCGCAAACGCAGACGGTCGGCGGTGCGGGAGATCCCGCTGCTGCTCGGGGTCGCGGTGCTGATCGCGCTGGTGCTGAAGACCTTCCTGGTGCAGGCGTTCGTGATCCCCTCCGGCTCGATGGAGCAGACGATCCGGATCGGGGACCGGGTGCTGGTCGACAAGTTCACCCCCTGGTTCGGCTCCCGGCCGGCGCGCGGTGACGTGGTGGTGTTCCACGATCCGGGCGGCTGGCTGACCGGCGAGGAGGCGCCGAAGAAGAACGACCCGGTCGTGGTCAAGCAGGTGAAGGAGGGGCTGACCTTCATCGGCCTGCTCCCCTCGGACAACGAGAAGGACCTGATCAAGCGGGTCATCGGAGTGGGCGGCGACCACGTGAAGTGCTGTGACGCCGAGGGGCGGGTCACGGTCAACGGCGCCCCGCTCACCGAGGGTGCCTACATCTATCCCGGCAACGCCCCCTCCGCGACCTCCTTCGACATCACGGTGCCCAAGGGCCGCCTGTGGGTGATGGGCGACCACCGGGGCAACTCCGCCGACTCCCGCTTCCACCAGAACCTCCCGTACGGCGGGACCGTCTCCGAGGAGTCGGTCGTCGGCCGGGCGATGTTCATCGGCTGGCCCTTCGCGCACTGGACGCGCCTGGACGAACCTAAAACCTTCGCAAGCGTCACCGACGCGGCGTCCGGGGCGAGTGCGGGCCGTGCCCCGTCGCATAGGGTTGCCCCCTACGATCCGAACGGACTGACCCAGCTCCCGACCCCTGCGGAACTCCCGCTCGTTATGGGAGTGGTGGGCCTGCACCGTGCATGGGGCAGGCGGCGGCACAGAGTAAGGAGTTGGCGTGGGGGATGTGGCGGTTGGCGCACGGTCGGGGCACGACGGCGAGGAGCACCGCGGGCACCCCGTGGGGTCCGACGCCTCGGCCCCGGACGGCGCCGTGAACTCCGGGAACGGCATCGCGGCGGCCGGTGACGGCACCCCGCCCGGCCGTCCCCCGCATACCGACGAGGGCGGTGGCGGCGGCGGTGCCGCGCGCCGGCCGGAGAAGCAGCGCTCGTTCTGGAAGGAACTGCCGATCCTCGTCGGCATCGCGCTGGTCCTGGCCCTGCTGATCAAGACGTTCCTGGTGCAGGCGTTCTCGATCCCGTCCGACTCGATGCAGAACACCCTCCAGCAGGGTGACCGCGTCCTGGTGGACAAGCTCACCCCCTGGTTCGGTTCCGAGCCCGAGCGCGGCGAGGTCGTCGTCTTCCACGACCCTGGCCAGTGGCTGGCGGGCGAGCCGACGCCGGAGCAGAACGCGGTGCAGAAGGCGCTGAGCTGGATCGGCCTGATGCCGTCCGCCGAGGAGAAGGACCTCATCAAGCGCGTGATCGGCGTCGGCGGCGACACGGTCGAGTGCGAGGGCAGCGCCCCGCTGAAGGTCAACGGCAAGGCCCTCGACGAGCCGTACGTCTACCCCGGCAACACGCCGTGCAGCGTGGACGACCAGGGCGGCCAGTTCAAGGTCAAGGTGCCCGAGGGCTACATCTGGGTGATGGGCGACCACCGCCAGAACTCGCGGGACTCCCGGTACAACCAGACCGACGAGAACCACGGCATGGTGCCGGTCAAGGACGTCGTCGGGCGCGCGATCGTGAAGGCGTGGCCCATCAACCGCTGGGGCACCCTGCCGATCCCGGACACCTTCGACCAGCCGGGCCTGGACACGCAGAGCTCGGCCGCCGCTTCGCTGCCGTACGCGCCGGGCGCCGGTGCGGTCGCGCTCGTGGTGCCGGTGGCGGTGTGGCGTCGCCGCAAGGGGACTCGTCCCGCTGCCGCCGAGGCCGCGCGCGAGGTGTGAGCTCGGGGAGCGCTTGAGGTGCGAGCTCGCGCGGCACTCGAGGTGTGACCCATGGGCACTGCCGAGGGCGGTGTTTCCCGGAGACCCGGTGAAGAACCGGTCACCGGGGGACACCGCCCTCGCGGCTTTCCGGCCCGGTGTGCTACCAAAGGCGGATCGTGGCAGGCCGGGCGACCCCGGCGGAGGGGACCGGGAGACGACATGGCAAGTGCCCAAGGCGCGGAGTCCAAGGGCGGCCTCGGCGGGAAACTGTCGGGCGTGGCGGTGGCCCTGGGCCTGCTGCTCTTCCTGGCCGGCTTCGGCTGGGCCGCGGTGACCTACCGGCCCTACACCGTGCCGACCAGCTCGATGACCCCCACCATCGACGCCGGGGACCGGGTGCTGGCCCAGCGGGTCGACGGCGCGGACGTGCGCCGGGGTGACGTGGTGGTGTTCAGCGACAAGACCTGGGTGACCGGTGCCGACGTGGTCAAGCGGGTGGTCGCGGTCGGCGGGGACACCGTCGCCTGCTGCACCGACGGCAAGCTCAGCGTCAACGGCAAGCCGGTCGACGAGCCCTATCTGCCCAAGGGCACCCCGGCCGAGGTCAAGGGCTTCCCGACGGTGACCGTGCCCAAGGGCCGCCTCTTCCTGCTCGGCGACGAGCGCCAGGGCTCGCTGGACTCCACCGCGCACCTCACCGACGCCGCCGAGGGCACGGTGAGCCGCGGTGCGGTGCACGCCCGCGTGGACTCCGTGGTCTGGCCGATGCGGGGCATGCTGACCCGGCCGACCGGGTTCGAGGCGCTGGGCACGCTCTCGGAGCCGGGTCCGCTGCCGCTGATCGAGGTGATGATCGTCGCCGGTGCGGTGCTGGTCCTGGGCGGCGCCGCCTACGGCCCGATCGCGGCGCGGGTGGGCCGTTCCCGCGCCCGGAGCAGCGCGGAGCCCGTCCATGCCGGCTGAGGACCCCTATGCGGGTGGCCTGCGCAAGGTCGCCCGTGTGGTGCTGCTCGACCCCGCCGACCGCGTCCTGCTGCTGCACGGCCACGAGCCGGACGACCCGGCCGACGACTGGTGGTTCACCCCCGGCGGCGGTGTGGAGGGCGCCGAGACCCGCGAGCAGGCCGCGCTCCGTGAGCTGGTCGAGGAGACCGGCATCACCGAGGTCGACCTCGGACCGGTGCTGTGGCGCCGCCGGTGCTCCTTCCCGTTCGCCGGGCGCCGCTGGGACCAGGACGAGTGGTACTACCTGGCCCGTACGACACAGACGGTGACGGCCGCCCTCGGGCTCACCGAGCTGGAGCGGCGCAGCGTGTCCGGAGCGCGCTGGTGGACGTGTCGGGAACTCGAGCAGGCGCATGAGACGGTGTATCCGACCAGGCTCGCCGGGCTGCTGCGCACGCTGCTCGACGAGGGTCCCCCGGCCACGCCCGTGACCCTCGACACGGAAATCGTCTGAGGGTTCGCCGGACTGGCGCACAATGGGGGGATCGCACGGCTGAAGGGGAAGCTGCCATGAGCGCCGAGGACCTCGAGAAGTACGAGACCGAGATGGAGCTGAAGCTCTACCGGGAGTACCGAGACGTCGTCGGTCTGTTCAAATACGTGATCGAGACGGAACGGCGCTTCTACCTCACCAACGACTACGAGATGCAGGTGCACTCGGTCCAGGGTGAGGTGTTCTTCGAGGTATCGATGGCCGACGCCTGGGTGTGGGACATGTACCGCCCGGCGCGGTTCGTCAAGCAGGTCCGGGTGTTGACGTTCAAGGACGTGAACATTGAGGAGCTGAACAAGAGTGATCTGGAGTTGCCGAGCGGCTGAGGCAGCTCTGAGGCCTCTCTGAGGCAGCTTTGAGTTCGCTCGGACAGGGCCGGCGCTGGTCGTCACTCACATGGGTGGCGGAGATATCCACAAGCGCGGCTCCGTCCACCAAGATCCACTACTTTCGGTGTGCCCCGTCACGGTGGGTGCCGGAGGTGGTGCCGACATGAACAAGGCACGCAGTGGACTGGGCAGGTACGGCGAGGATCTGGCCGCGCGGCGGCTGACCGAGGCCGGGATGAGCATCCTGGAGCGCAACTGGCGCTGCGGACGCTCGGGAGAGATCGACATCGTGGCGCGGGACGGCGGCACGCTGGTCGTCTGCGAGGTGAAGACCCGGCGCGGCGGGGAGTTCCAGCATCCGATGGCCGCCGTCACGCCCGAGAAGGCGCGACGGCTGCTGGACCTGGCCGAGCGCTGGGTGCATACCCACGGCGGAGCACCGCCCGACGGGGTCCGGGTCGATCTGGTGGGGGTGCTGCTGCCCCGGCGCGGCGCGCCCGCCGTGGAGCATGCGCGGGGGGTGGCCTGAATGGGATTCGCCCGCACCTGCTCGGTGGCCCTGGTCGGTGTCGAGGGTGTCCTCGTCGAGGTCCAGGCCGACCTCGAGCCCGGAGTGGCCGCGTTCACCCTTGTGGGGCTGCCGGACAAGAGCCTGACGGAGAGCCGGGACCGGGTCCGGGCCGCCGTGGTGAACTCCGGTGGCGAGTGGCCGCAGAAGAAGCTCACCGTGGGACTCAGCCCGGCCTCGGTGCCCAAGGCCGGCTCGGGATTCGACCTCGCCGTGGCGAGTGCCGTGCTCGGCGCGGCCGAGCGCATCGACCCCAGGGTGCTGGCCGACATCGTCATGATCGGCGAACTCGGGCTGGACGGGCGGGTCCGGCCGGTCCGGGGCATCCTGCCCGCCGTACTGGCCGCCGCCGACGCCGGGTACACCCAGGTCGTCGTGCCCGAGTGCGCCGCGGCCGAGGCCGCGCTGGTGCCCGGGGTGTCCGTGCTCGGCGTGCGCAGCCTGCGCCAGCTCATCGCCGTCCTCGCGGACGAACCGGTACCCGAAGAGGAGCCGGACGCTCCCGGACGCCCCGATCCGCTCCTCGCCGGGCTCCGGATGCCGGGTACCGGCTCGGCCACCGGTATGCACGGCGCCGGGGCGGCCCAGCACGACCAGGGCCACGACCTGGCCGACGTGGTGGGCCAGACCTCGGCCCGTACGGCGGTGGAAGTGGCGGCGGCCGGCGGTCACCACCTCTTCCTCGAAGGCCCGCCGGGCGCGGGCAAGACGATGCTCGCCGAACGGCTCCCCGCCGTACTGCCCCCGCTGACCCGGCAGGACTCCCTGGAGGTCACGGCCGTGCACTCGGTGGCAGGGCTGCTGCCACCGGGCAAGCCGCTCATCGACGTGGCGCCCTACTGCGCCCCGCATCACTCGGCCACCATGCAGTCGCTGGTCGGCGGCGGCCCCGGCGTCGCCCGGCCCGGTGCCGTCTCCCTGGCCCACGGGGGCGTGCTGTTCCTGGACGAGGCGCCCGAGTTCCACAGCCAGACGCTGGACGCGCTGCGGCAGCCGCTGGAGTCCGGGCATGTGGTGATCGCGCGGAGCGCGGGCGTGGTGCGGTTCCCGGCCCGGTTCCTGATGGTGCTCGCGGCCAACCCCTGCCCCTGCGGGCGTTTCTCCCAGCGCGACTCCCTGTGCGACTGCCCGCCCTCGGCGATCCGGCGCTACCAGTCCCGGCTCTCCGGCCCGCTGCTGGACCGGGTGGACCTGCGGGTGGAGGTCGATCCGGTGACCCGCGCCCAGCTGACCGACCCCGGTGCGCGCGGCGAGTCCAGCGCGACCGTGGCCGGCCGGGTGCGCG
>NZ_WWKH01000519.1:0-4672 GCF_009865595.1 Streptomyces sp. SID1328
GCGCATCGCCTTCGCCCCGTTGCACGGCGACCACGGCGACATCCTGCGCGCTAACTTCCGCGCCCAGGTCACCGACCGCCTCGCCGCCCGGCTCACCGGCCCCGACGCCGGGCTGCGCGCCGAACTGGCCGTCGCCGCGCTCATCGGGGTCGGCGTCATGTACGGCATCGCCCGCGGCCCCCACCTGCGCGAGAGCGGCCCGGACGAGGTGGCCGACCGCTACGGGCCGCTCGTACAGGCCCAGCTGACGCCCTGACTCACCCCTCGGGGCCGGTCAGCACTGCCTCCGCGCAGCGGCGGAACGCGGCGAGCAGACGGCCGTTGTCGCCCGCGCGGGTGGCCAGCGCGACATGGCACGGCTCCACGCCGTGCAGCGGGATCGCGGTCAGATCCGGTCGCGCCGGCATCCCCGGCGCGGCGGCCGCGATCGCCAACGCCTGGCCGGACGCGACCAGTTCGAACTTGTCCTCGATGTCCCCGATGAACGGCCCGTCCGGCGCCGGCCGTCCGTCCGGGCGCGGGTCGATCCGCCAGAACGCGTCCCACAGCGGGTCCGGGACGCGGGGGAGAGGCTCGTCGGCGATGTCGTCCAGTGTCACCGACTCCTTGCCCGCCAGCCGGTGGTCCAGCGGGACCACCACCACGCGTGGCTCGTCGTAGAGCACGGTCACGCGCAGCCCGTCGGTGGCGAACGGCAGCCGGGCCACCAGCGCGTCCACCCGGTGTCCGAGCAGCGCCTCCGGGGCCTCGTGCCAGCGCAAGTGCGTGGCCCGCACCTCCGCGTCCGGGAACGTGCGCCGCATCTCCCGCACGGCCGGGGTGACCAGCACGCCGGTGGTGTAGCCGACGGTGATCCGGCTGGGTTCGGCGGCCGCCCGCGCCTCCGTCGCCGCCTGGTGCGCGGTCCGCAGCAGCGCCCTGGCGCGGGGCAGGAAGACCTCGCCGGCCTCGGTGAGCCGGGTGCCCTGCGGGGTGCGGTCCAGCAGTTCGACGCCCAGCTCCCGCTCCAGCCGCCGTACCTGACGGCTGAGCGAGGGCTGGGTGATGTGCAGGGCGGTGGCCGCGCGGCCGAAGTGCCGGTGCTCGGCGACGACCGTGAAGTACCGGACCAGCCGGAGATCGAGATCCGCGAAGTCGGACATGCCCCTCAGCGTACGGCCCCCCGCACCAGCGGTGATGCCCGGAACGTATTGCGCCATGCGGAAGAAGCCTTGGACGCGCGAGTTCCGTCCGGCCGACGATGGAGGCACTTCCACCGACCATCCGAGGAGAGCTTCACCATGCGTGTTTTCGTCACCGGTGCCACCGGGTTCATCGGCTCCGCCGTGGTCCCCGAACTGACCGGCGCCGGGCACGAGGTCGTCGGCCTCGCCCGGTCGGACGACGGGGCCGCCGCGCTGAAGGAGGCGGGCGCCGAGGTGTTCCGGGGCAGCCTGGACGACCCCGAGGGCCTGGCCCGCGCGGCGGACGGCGCCGAGGGGGTGATCCACCTGGCCTTCGTGCACGACTTCGTCGACTTCGACGCGGCCGGTGCCACCGACCTGCGGGCCATCGAGGCGATGGGCGCCGCCCTGGCGGGCTCCGGCCGGCCGCTCGTCGTCACCTCCGGCACCGCGATCGCCCCGCCGGGCCGCCTCGTCACCGAGGCCGACGCGCCCGCGCCGGGCACCCACCGCACCCCGTCCGAAGAGGCCGCCGTCGCACTGGCCGAGCGGGGCGTGCGGGGTTCCGTGGTGCGGCTCGCGCCCTCCGTGCACGGGCCCGGCGACCGGGGCTTCGTACCGCACCTCATCCGCATCGCCCGCGAGAAGGGCGTCGTCGCCCAGGTCGGGGACGGCGCCAACCGCTGGCCCGGTGTGCACCGGCTCGACGCCGCCCGGCTGTTCCGGCTGGTGCTGGAGCAGGCCCCGGCCGGTACCCGGTGGCACGCGGCCGCCGACGAGGGTGTGCCGTTCCGGGAGATCGCGGAGGTCATCGGCCGCCACCTGGACATGCCCGTGGTGAGTGTGCCGCCGGAGCGGGCGGGGGAGCACTTCGGGTTCCTCGGCCGGTTCGCCGGGGTGGACAACCCCACCTCCAGCGCCGCGACCCGCGAACGGCTCGGCTGGCGGCCCACCGGGCCCGGACTCCTCGCCGATCTGGACGAGGGCCACTACTTCGAGTGAACCAGCACAGTAGGTCCGATCAAGTGAGCGGTTTGAAAGAACGTTTGCGCGGTTAATTGCACCGCATGACCAAGGAGGCACCGCGCAGGGGGCGGGACGAAACCAGGGAAGAGCGGGCCGACCGCAAGTGGGGCGAACTGATCCAGGAGGTACGTGTCGCGCAGACCGGTGTACAGATCCTGTTCGGCTTCCTGCTGACGGTGGTCTTCCAGCCCAAGTACGCCCAGCTCTCCAGCGCCAACCAGATGATCTACATCGTCACCGTGGTCCTGGGGGCCTGTGCGACCGGCGCCCTGATCGGGCCGGTCTCACTGCACCGCCTGGTCTCCGGGCGGCGGGTGAAACCGGAGGCGGTACGGCTGGCGGGGAGGCTGACCTTCGTCGGACTGGTGCTGCTCCTGGCCACCATGGCCTGCTCGCTGCTCCTGATCCTCCGGGTGGCCACCCACGACGGCTATGTGCCGTGGCTGGTCGGCGCCGTCGTCTGCTGGTACCTGGTCTGCTGGTACGGCCTGCCGATCTGGGCCCGTTGCCGGCACTCGGACCCCGAGGACAGCTAACTACCGGTACGGGCCGCGAGGGCCGCCAGCGAGCGGTCGTGGACCCGGCTGAGCAGCAGCAGGGAGAGCACGGAGCCGATCAGGGCGCAGAACATGTCCCACTGGGTGTCCCACACGTCGCCCTGGGTCGCGAGGAAGGCGTCGGCTCCGTGCCCGCCGATCACGGCGGCCAGCCACTCCAGCAGTTCGAAGCAGGCGCTGAAGGCCAGGCAGGCGCACACCGTCAGCGGGGCCAGCCAGCGGCTGCCGCGCAGCGGCGAGGTACGGGTGAGCAGCTCCCGTACCAGGATCGCCGGGACGAAGCCCTGCATCAGATGCCCGAACCGGTCGTACGGATTGCGGCTCAGGTGCAGGGCGTCCCGCACCCAGTCGCCCGCCGGGACCTGCGCGTACGTGTAGTGGCCGCCGACCGCCAGCACCAGGGCGTGCGCGGCGAGCAGACCGCACAGCAGCCCGGTGAGCGGGAAGCGCCGCCACAGGAGCACCACCAGGGGCAGCCCGATCAGCACCCAGAAGGTCTCCAGGAACCACGTCGTGCGGTCCCGCGCGCCCCACACGGAGACGGCCAGGCCCACGGCGGCCACGCCCCCGAACACGACGGGCGGCACCGTGCGGCGGACGTGCGGCCGGGCGGGGTGGACTGCGGTCATGGCGGGCTCCAGAGGCTGGGCGGCGTCGGTCGCCCCATCGTCCGGCCGCCCGGCGCGCGGGGCATGAGTACCGGTACTCATGCCCCCGCGGCGCGTCACTAGGGCTTCTCTCCCACGGCGCCGCGCAGCGCGGTGAGGCAGGAGCCGATCGCCTGCTGCAGCTCCTCCAGACGCCGGACCATGTCGTCCTCGTAGAAGTCCGGGGCGTCGTCGAAGGTCAGCTCCTCGAAGGCGCGGGTGGCCTTCTGCAGACTGCCGTAGAACTTGGTGCGCCGCTCCTGCACCCGGAGTTCGGGGTCGGCCTCGACGGTGTCGGCGACCAGCGTCTTCAGCGTGTCGTACGCCTCCACCGCCCACTCGCCGGTGTCCTCGTCGTCCTCCAGCTCGTCGATCAGCGACAGATGGCGCTCGGCCTCCTCGCGCAGTTCGGCGGGGGCCTCGACGGTCTGTCCGGCCGGGGTCCTGATCTGCCCGGACTCCGCGATCTGCCGGACGTAACCGATCTTGTCGGCGGCGCGGCTCTCGGTGGCGACGGCCTTCTTCAGATCGTCGGTGCGCACCACGTCCCGCGCCAGCTCGGCCTGGAGCTCCGGGTCCTCCTTGATCCGGTCCAGCAGGGCGGAGCGGGCCG
Source organism: Streptomyces sp. SID1328 (assembly GCF_009865595.1). Taxonomy (NCBI): domain Bacteria; kingdom Bacillati; phylum Actinomycetota; class Actinomycetes; order Kitasatosporales; family Streptomycetaceae; genus Streptomyces; species Streptomyces sp. SID1328. Next base: position 4,007 of record NZ_WWKH01000519.1, read on the forward strand.
CGCGGGCCGTGGAGGGATCGGCCAGGATGGCGGCGCGCAGCGCGGTCGGGTTCTCGGCCACCTCCAGCGCCTTCGTCGGCCGGATGCCCTCGGCCTCGGCGGCCTCCGCGATGGCCGTGCCGCGCTCGGACGTGGCGCTGCTACGGGAGGAGTAGTAGCTCAACCAGACGTCGGAGTCCGGGAGTTGGACGTCCTGGCCCGGCTCCAGCGTCTCGAACTGCGGGACCAGGCCGTCGTCGGCGGCCCGGTCCCACGCCCGGTAGTAGCGCATGACCCGCTCCGGGGAGCACTCCGCCAGCTCCGCGAACTCCTTCGCGGACACCTTCGGGGTCTCCCCGGCCGCCTGCCCGCCCGGCCGCACACTGCGCGCCACCATCAGCGCGAAGGCCCAGCCGCCGGTGCGCGCGTACACCCCGAACTCGCGGGCGTCACGCGCCACCAGGTCGGACAGGGGCGCCACCGCGGCGGCAGTCGTCTCGGAGGGGTCGATGGCCAGGGTCACGGATGGCTCTCCTGCGTACGGGGGCTCGGTGGTGCGGCCACCCGGCCGGCCGGGCGCCGAGGGCAGCCTATATGGCCCGATAGGCGATGTTTGGCCGCAGCCGCCCCCGCTCCCTCAGCGCTCGCGGTTGGCGAGCGTGTCCAGCAGGGCGCCCAGCTCGGCCG
>NZ_WWKH01000520.1:0-12914 GCF_009865595.1 Streptomyces sp. SID1328
GCGGAGCGGGCGGCCGGGGTGCGCGGGGTGAACGCGTGGGCGTTCGCCGAGCAGCCGCTGCCGGACGCGAGCGGCGCCGGGCAATGGGTGTGCACACGGGCCGAGACCTGGCGCGGTGACGGCACGGCCGCGCTGGCCCAGTTCCGTACGCCGGGCGGCCGGGCCGGGGCGGTGGTGGCCAAGGGCACCGACACCACGGCGTGCGGGCCGCGCGATCCGCACGTGCTGGCCGGGGTGCTGTGGAAGTCCAGCGGCGGCCACTGGTATCTGCTGGCGGCGGGCAGCCGGGGCGTGACCTCGATCCGGTCCTCGGGCGGGGTGACCGCGTCCGGGCAGGGCCAGTTGCTGGTGGCGAAGGCGGAGCGGGGCGCCCAGGCGCAGTTGGCGGGCACGCTGGAGGGCGGCCGGAAGATCAGCGGGCTGCACTGACCGGACGCTGCTGACAGTTTGCCCAACAAGGCCGCGCACGGGGGTTCTCAGGCGCGGTACCCGTCAGTACATTGACGCCATGTCTAACAAGCAGGCCCGGCCGGTGCAGGCCGAGCGCATCCCGCTGAAGGCGCGCAAGGTGTCCTTCGCCTGGGAGGACACCCCGCTGCACTGGGTGCCGGGCGACCCCTTCACCACGCACACCATCAATGTGCTGCATCTGCTGCTGCCCGCCGGTGAGCGGTGGTTCGTCCATGTCTACAAGCAGGCGCTGCCGCTGATCCGGGACGACCGACTGCGGGAAGACGTGATCGGGTTCATCGGCCAGGAGGCGATGCACTCCCGGGCCCATGACGAGGTGCTGCCGCATCTGCGCGAGCAGGGGCTCGACCCGACGCCGTACACCGCGCAGGTCGACTGGTTCTTCGAGAAGCTGCTCGGGGACCGCACCCTGCCGCCGGGCCGGGCGCGCCGCTGGTGGCTGCTGGAGCGGATCGCGCTGATCGCGGCGATCGAGCACTACACCGCGTTCCTCGGCGACTGGGTGCTGAACGCGGCCGAGCTGGACCGGCGGGGCGCCGATCCGACCATGCTGGACCTGCTGCGCTGGCACGGCGCGGAGGAGGTCGAGCACCGCTCGGTCGCCTTCGACCTCTTCGTGCACGTGGACGGCGACTACCGGCGCCGGGTGCGGACCTGGGCACTGGCCTTCGCGGCGCTGATGTTCCTGTGGCAGCGCGGGGCCCGCTTCTTCATGGAGCACGACCCGACGCTGGTGGACGGCAAGGCGTCGTTCCGCGCGTTCTACCGGAGCGGCCGCCGGGGGACGCTGCCCGCGACGGGCGCGCTGCTGAAGTCGATCCCGCGCTATCTCAGCCGGGCCTACCACCCGTCCCGGGAGGGCTCGACCGCGCAGGCGGTGGCCTACCTGGCCTCGTCCCCGGCGGCGCTGGCCGCGGAGAAGGCGGAGCACGATGCCTGAGCAGACCACCCGGTCCGTCGCCGCCGCCGCGCTCCTGGTGGGCGCCGGTCTGCTGGCCCGGCGGGCGCTGCGCCGCCGGGTCAGCCGATCGCCGCTGTGGCCGATGCCGACGCTGGACCCCCCGGTCTCCGGGCACCCCCGCACGCGGGCGCTGCGGCTGCTGCTGACCGGGCACGAGCGCATCGCGGACGGCGTGGTGCGGCTCCGCCTGGAGGGCGGCGACCTGCCCGCCTGGGAGCCGGGCGCGCATCTGGACCTGGTGCTGCCCTCGGGGCGGGTGCGCCAGTACTCGCTGTGCGGGGACCCCGCCGACTCCTCGGCGTACGAGGTGGCCGCACGGCTGGCCGAGGACGGCCGGGGCGGCTCGCGGGAGGTGCACGAGCAGCTCACCGAGGGGATGGAGCTGGAGGTGCGCGGCCCGCGCAACCGGTTCCCGCTGGTGGCGGCGCCCGCGTACGTCTTCGTGGCCGGCGGCATCGGGATCACCCCGGTCCTGCCGATGCTGCGGGCCCTGTCGGAGGACGTGGACGTGCGACTGCTGTACTGCGGGCGTACGCGGGCCTCGATGCCGTTCCTGAAGGAGGCGGTGGCGCTGGCCGGGGACGGGTGCACGGTGGTGGCGGAGGACGAGGACGGCCGCCCCGACCTCACCGCGCTGCTGACCGGGCTGCCCGAGGGCGCTGTCGTGTACTGCTGTGGCCCGGATGGACTGATGGCGGCGGTGGAGGCGGCGCTGCCCGAGGGGAACGCGCTGCACCTGGAGCGGTTCGCCCCGCGTACGGCGGGCGGCGCCGACACCGCGTTCGAGGTGGAACTGCGGCGCAGCGGGCGGACGTTGACCGTCCCGGCCGACTCGACCGTGCTGGCGGCGGTGCGCCGGGAGCTGCCGGACACCCTCTACTCCTGCGAGCAGGGTTTCTGCGGGACCTGCCAACAGCGGGTGCTGGAGGGTGAGGTCGACCACCGGGACGAGCTGCTGACCGACGGGGAGCGCGACGACTCGATGCTGATCTGCGTCTCCCGCGCCCGGGGTGAGCGGCTGGTGCTGGACATGTGAGCACGGGCCGGGCGGAACCGTATCGTCCAAGTGTCGTTGCCGGTCGGTAAGGTTGAACCCATGGGTACCGGGGTTCGCCGCAGGATGGGCGTCGAGGAGCGGCGGCAACAGTTGATCAAGGTCGCGCTCGACCTGTTCAGCCGGCGCTCGCCCGACGAGGTCTCGATCGACGAGATAGCGTCCGCCGCGGGCATCTCCCGCCCGCTGGTCTACCACTACTTCCCCGGCAAGATGAGCCTGTACGAAGCCGCGCTGACGCGGGCGGCGGAGGATCTGGCGGGCCGCTTCGAGGAGCCGCACGAGGGCCCGCTCGGCGCCCGGCTGCTCCGCGTGATGGGCCGCTTCTTCGACTTCGTGGACGAGCACGGGCCGGGCTTCTCCGCCCTGATGCGGGGCGGCCCGGCGGTCGGCTCCTCGGCCACCAACGCCCTCATCGACTCCGTGCGCCAGGCGTCCTACGAGCAGATCCTGTCCCACCTGGGGATCACCGAGGCGCCCGCCCGGCTGGAGCTGGTGGTGCGCTCATGGATCTCGCTGGTGGAGTCGACGGCGCTGATCTGGCTGGAGGGCCGCCGGGTGCCGCGTGAGGAGCTGGAACGCCAGCTCGTGCACGACTTCGCCGCCCTGGCCGCGGTCAGCGCTGCCAACGACCCCGAAATGGCCTCCGTAGTGCGCACGTTCGCACAGAACGAGCCGGGCGACGGTCCCTTCGCGGAACTCGCCGCCCGGCTGATCTCCCTGGCGTCCTGACCCGTTACCGGGTGAACACCGCCACGGTCCGCGCCGGGACCGTGAAGGTGCCCGAACCGGCGGCGTACGAGGCGGACTTGACCACGTCGTCCGAGCCGGCCGCCTGGACGGGGTGCAGGCGGTAGTCCGTGCCCGCGAGGGCGCTGATCCGCTGCTCCTGCCGCTCGGGCGTGGCGTTGAAGACCACGACCAGGCCGCCCAGGCGCATGGTGATCACGCCGGGGGTCTCGTCCTTGCCGGAGAGCGGGAAGGAGAGCCGGTCCTGCACCTGGGCGGTGGTGGCGAGGGAGAAGGCGTCCTCACCGGTGCGGATGCGCAGCAGGTCGCGGTAGGCGGCCGAGGCGCCGGTGATCTGCGGGCAGCCGACCTCGACCGTGCTCAGCAGGGGCTTGGCGTACTGCCACTTGGACTCGTTGTCGGCCGCCGGAGGCAGCCCGCGCCCGAAGCCGTTGCCGTCGGCGCAGTTCCAGTGGATGGCGTTGAACCAGTCCCCGCTGTCGAAGGAGTTGCGGTCCAGCGACTTGGAGCGCAGCAGGTCGGTGCCCGCCTGGGAGAGGGCAGGACCCTGGGAGAGCGCGGCCGTGGCCATCGCCAGCACCTGCATCCGGGCCCGGTCGGACGCGCTCGTCCCGGCGGGCAGCTTGAAGGCGAGCGCGTCGAACAGCGACTCGTTGTCGTGGGCGTCGGCGTAGGCGAGGGCGTCGCCGGGGGCGGCCGCGTATCCGGCGGGCGAGCCGTTGTAGTCGACCCCGGCGCCGGTGACCTCCTTGCCGTCGTTGTCGGTGAACCGGTATCCGGCGAGGTTGCCGGTCAGGCCGACCTTGATCAGGTCCTGGTAGTGCAGCAGCCGGGCCTTCTGCTCGGCCTCGGTGCCGTTGGCGGCCGAGGAGTTGGGGTCGGTGAGCAGGCCGGAGGCGAAGCCCTGGACGCCGGGGTCCGTGTCGAAGGGTCCGCCGCCGCGCACGGCGTCACGGGCCCGGTCGGAGAAGGTGGCGATGCCGGTGCCGGCCATGTTCTTCTGCGTGGCCTGGACGAACCGGGCGTCGTCGGCGACCTCGCCGAAGTTCCAGCCCTCGCCGTACAGGATGATCTTCTTGCCGTCGACGCCGTCCTTGGCGACGGTCAGCGCGTCCAGCGCCTTGCGGACGGCGAGGATGTTGGCCTTGGGGTGGTGGCCCATGAGGTCGAAGCGGAAGCCGTCGACCTTGTACTCCTTGGCCCAGGTGACGATCGAGTCCACCACGAGCTTGCCCATCATGGCGTTCTCGGTCGCGGTGTTGGCGCAGCAGGTGGAGTTGGCCACGCTGCCGTCCGCGAGGAGCCGCTGGTAGTAGCCGGGCACGATCCGGTCGAGCACCGAGGTGTCCGCCTGGCCGGCGGCCGGCGTGTGGTTGTAGACCACGTCCATGACGACCCGCAGCCCGTCCTGGTTGAGCGCCTGCACCATCTTCCGGAACTGCACGGTACGCGCGCTGCCGTCGGGGTCGGTGGCGTACGAGCCCTCGGGGACCGTGTAGTGGAACGGGTCGTACCCCCAGTTGTAGGCGTCCTTCGCGGCGGTCTTCGCCACGCACTCCTGCTGCTTGGCGGAGTCGGCCGGGAAGGAGGCCAGGTCGCAGTCCGGGGTGGCCTGGTCGGCCTTCTTCTCGGGGATGGTGGCGATGTCGAAGGCGGGCAGCAGGTGCACGTAGGAGGTGCCGGCCCCGGCCAGCTCCCGCAGGTGCTTCGAGCCGTCGCTGTCCTTGTCGGTGAAGGCCAGGTAGGTGCCCCGGTCCCCCGCCGGGACGGTATTGTCGGCCACCGAGAAGTCCCGGATGTGCAGCTCCTGGATCTGCGCGTCCCTCAGCGGCACCGCCTTGGGCTTGGTGAGCCCGGCCCAGCCCGCGGGGGCCAGGGAGCGGTCGGCGAGGTCGACGACGAGGCTGCGCTTCGAGTCGGCGGTCAGGGCGGCCGAGTAGGGGTCGGTGACCGAGTTGGTGACGAGCTTGCCGACGCTGGGCGCCCACACCTTGACCACGTACCGGTAGGGCTTGCCCTTCCAGGAGGCGGGGCCGGTGACGGACCAGACGCCGGTGGTGTCGTCGCGGCGCATGGGCTTCAGGGAGCCGCCCAGCTCCAGCGAGACGTTCTGGGCCGTGGGCGCCCACACCGAGAGGGTGGGCCTGCCGGAGTGGAAGACCGGGCCGAGGCCGCTCTTCGTGGCGCTCGCGTACACGTCGTCCAGCACCCCGGCGATCTGCACACCGGTCGCGGCGAGCACCGCGCCGCTGGCCGCGCGCTGGGAGGCGACGAGCTGGCCGGTGAGGGCCTCGCGCACCCGGTCGCGGTCGCGGGGGTCGACGGTCCAGGCGGTGTAGTCCTTCAGGTGCGGGAACCTGGCCTTCTGGGCGTCGGTGAGCGTGCCCTTCGCAAGCCGCAGCCAGCGCTCGTCGTCGCTGGTCAGCATGGCGTCCTTGACGGCGATCGAGCCGTCGTGGGAGTAGAGGAGCTGAGTGGAGGCAGCCCCCTCGGCGCCGTTCCACGCGAGGGTGTCCCGGTCGATCCAGACCGCCTTGGCGGTGGTCAGGTCGAGCGCGGCCGCGCTGCCCTTCGGCTGCGGGAGCAGGTACTTCTCCTGGCCGCTCAACAGCCACACCTCGTGGCCGTCGGCCTTGAGGTCGAGCGACTGGTCGGTGGGCAGGTCCTTCTCGTCGCCCTTGTGGAGGATGTAGCTGAGACTGGTGGCACCCTCGGTGAGCGGTACCTCGTAGACCGCGCCATAGGCGTCAGTCTTCACCGGCATGAGGGGCTTCGACCAGTCGGTGGGGTTCGCGGCCCCGGTCCAGGTGTGCAGGCCCCAGCCGTCGTAGTCGCCGTCGGCGCGGTGGTAGTGGAGTACGGCCTTGCCCTGGTCCTGGGCGGGGTGGTCAGGGCGCTCGGTCAGCACCTCGGGCTTGCCCTGCTCCAGCCAGACCTCACCCGTCTTCGTGACGTCGATGCTCCGGTCGGCGGAGACGTCCTTGTCGCCGTTCTTGTCGATGACCAGGAAGCCGACGTCGGAGGCGCCCGGCTTGAGCTTGACGTAGGCGAAGGCGCCGTAGGCGTCGCGGCCGGTGAAGGGGTGGCTGGCCGGCCACTCGGTGGCCTCGCCGTCCGCGAGGTCGCCCCAGGCGTACAGGCCCCAGTTCGCGTAGTCGCCGTCGGCCCGCTTGTAGTGCACCACCGCGTAGTCGCGGGAGGCGGCGGCGGGCGGCTCGGGGACGGGCGCGGTGCCGGTGGCCGAGGAGGCCAGGGCGCTCGCGGTGCGGCCGGCGGAGTCGATCACCACGGCCTTGTACCGCAGCGCGGTCCCGGCGGGGACGTCCTTGCCGATGGCCTGGGTGACCTTGTACGGCGCGTGGTCCGCCGAACCCAGCGTCTTCCAGGGCCCGTTGCCGACCTGCGCGGCGAAGACGACCCGGTTCAGCCCGCCGCCGCTCACGTCGGCGCCGACCTCCACCGTGCCGGTGGCTCCGGCGGCCGGGGCGGTCAGGGTGAGGGTGGGCCGGGTGGCGGGGGCGGCGGGGCGCCCGGTGGCCCGGTAGACCACGGCGGTCCCGGCCGGGACGGTCAGGGTGAGCCTGCGCCCGGCGTCGGTGCGTACGGTGCGCTCGGTGCCGTAGATCCCCCGGTACGCCATGCCCGCCGAGCCGGTGGTGAAGGTGGCGCGCCTGGCCTCGCCCGCGTTGTTGAGGGCGACGACGTACTCCGCGCCGGTGCGGGCGTCGGTGCGGGTGAAGGCGTAGACACCGGCGCCGTCGGCCGCGTAGCGCTCGGTCTGCACGCCGTCGGTGAGGGCCGGGTTGGCCTTGCGGAGCCCAGCGAGGGCCGCGATGTCCCGGTACAGCGGGGCCTTGGTGTCGTAGGCGTCGCGGGCGTGGGTGCGGGCGGTGCCGATCTCGTCGTCGTCCAGGTAGTCGGCGACCTTGGAGGCGAACATGGTCTGGCGGGCGTCCTTGTCGCCGCCGGAGCCGGTGAAGCCCTGCTCGTCGCCGTAGTAGACGACCGGGTTGCCCCGGCTGAGGAACATGAGCTGGTTGGCGAGGCGGTCCTTGCGCAGGATCTCGGCGTCGGACGCCTTCGGGTCGTCCTGCTTCAGGAAGGAGCCGATGCGGCCCATGTCGTGGTTGCCGAGGAAGGTCACCTGCTCGTAGGCGTTGGCCTTGTCGGTCGTGTACTTGTAGTCGTCCCCGAAGACCCCGGCGAGCTTCTTGGCGCTGCCGCCCTGGGAGGCGTAGGCGCGGGCGGCGTCCTGGAAGGGGAAGTCGAGGGTGGCGTCCAGCCGCCCCCGGGTGACGTACGGGGAGGTCACCGAGGTGTCGGCGGAGTAGACCTCGCCGAACATGAAGAAGTTCTTCCGCCCGCGCCCGGCCGCGTACTTGTCCAGCGCGGTGGCCCACTGGGTCCAGAAGTCCATGTTCACGTGCTTGACGGTGTCGATGCGGAAGCCGTCGACGGCGAAGTCCCGCACCCAGCGCTGGTAGATCTTCTCCATGCCGCTGACCACCTCGGGACGCTCGGTCCACAGGTCGTCCAGGCCGGAGAAGTCGCCGTACTCGGCGGACTCGCCCGCGAAGGTGGAGTCGCCCCGGTTGTGGTACATCGCCGGGTCGTTGAGCCAGGCCGGGACCTTGCTCCGGCTGCGCACGGCCGGGGTACGGGGGAAGGACGAGGCGTCCACGGCCGGGAACTTCTTCCGGCCGTCGGCGTAGTCGGCGTCGTCGAAGGGGCGGCCGTCCTTGGTCAGGTACGGGAAGGCGCCCTTGGAGAGGTAGTCGTAGGACTTCTCCCGGTAGTCGACGAGGTCGGCGGTGTGGTTGGTGATGACGTCGAAGAAGACCTTCATGCCCTTGGCGTGCGCCTTGGCGATCAGGCCCTTCAGGTCGGCGTTGGTGCCGAAGTGGGGATCGACCTGGGTGAAGTCGGTGATCCAGTAACCGTGGTAGCCGGCCGACGCGTCGGCTCCGGTGCCCTGCACGGGGCGGTTCTTGAAGATCGGGGCGAGCCAGATGGCGGTCGTGCCGAGGCCCTTGATGTAGTCGAGGCGCTGGGTGAGGCCCTTGAGGTCGCCGCCCTGGTAGAAGCCCTTGTCGGTGGGGTCGTAGCCGGTGCTCAGCCGGGAACCGGTCAGCCCGCCGCGGTCGTTGGAGCGGTCGCCGTTGGCGAAACGATCCGGCATGACGAAGTAGAACTGCTCCCGCGTGTCGTCGTGCCGAGCGGGCTCGGCGGCGAGGCGGGCGTCGGAGGGCGGTGCGGGCGGGCTGTCCGCGTGGGCGGACAGGGGCGTCACCAGGGTGGCGGCGAGGGCCGCGGCGACGACGGCCGCCGCCCGGCGCCGGTAGGGGGTGCGGCGCGTCCCGCGCGCCGGCCAGATCGGTCTCACGGCACAAACTCCTTGCGCTCACGGCTCGTTCGAGTCCGGCCAGAGGCACGGCTTCGCTGCCGGACGCGGCGTGACCGTACCGCCGTCGAAAGCCTTGCAGCAAGACTTGTGAAACATGAAGAAAGAAATTTCAGCGATGAACGAGGGACGAACCGCCCGTATACGACGGACGGTTCGTCGGGAGGCGCCTCGGAGGGGGCTTCAGCAGCTCGACTTGCCCGCGTACAGCGCGAGCGCGGTGTTGGCGCCGAGGGTCGCGGTGAACTGGCCACTGGAGTTCACCGACACCGTGGTGTTGTTCTGCACGTTGCAGTAGGTGCCCGCCGCCAGCGAGGTCTGGTAGGTGCGGGAGAGCGAGGAGGACTCGTGGTTGATGGCCACGAACCCCTTGTTCCCGCGCCCGAAGGCGATGGCGTCGTTGCCGTTGTCCCACCAGTTGGCGACGGCCTGGCCGCGGGTGGCGTTGCGGAAGGCGACCATGGACTTGATCTCCGGCCAGGCGTGCTGGCACTTCCAGCCGTCCTGCCAGCAGGCGTTGACCTTGCCCCCGTTGGGCGGCCCGGCGTCCGCGTCGGACCACTCGTAGCCGGAGTTGATGTCCGGTGCGCCGTAGGGGTAGGCCAGCATGAAGACGTTGGCCAGCGTGTAGTTGGCGCCGTCCTTGTAGTTGAGGGTGCTGCCGTTGCGCTCGGTGTCGTGGTTGTCGACGAAGACCCCGGCGACCGAGCTGCTCATGTACCCCCAGCCCTCACCGTAGTTCTTCAGATAGGCGAGGTTCTCGTTGTTGAACACCCGCTTGAGGTCGTAGGCGTAGCGGAACTCCTGGACGTCGCCGTTGCCGGTGTACTCGGTGGGTTGGACGGCCTCGCCCGCGCCGTAGATGACCTCCTGCTTCCAGTACACGGACGGGTTGGTCAGCCGGGACTTGATGTTGGCCAGGTCCGCCGTGTCGATGTGCTTGGCCGCGTCGATGCGGAAGCCGTCGACACCGAGCGAGAGCAGGTCGTTCATGTATCCGGCGATGGCCTTGCGGACGTAGTCCTCGCCGGTGTCCAGGTCGGCCAGCCCCACCAGTTCGCAGTGCTGGACGTTGTAGCGGTCCTGGTAGTTGCTGACCTGCGCGGTGCAGTCGTCGAAGTCGGGCGAGGAGTACAGGCCCGGGTAGTTGTACTTGCTGTACGACGAGCCGCCGGTGCCGGTGCCGCTGCCCGCGGACATGTGGTTGACCACCGTGTCGGTGACGACCTTCACGCCGGCCGAGTGACACGTGTCGACCATGCTCTTGAAGGCCGCCCGGTCACCGAGCCGACCGGCGATTCGGTACGAGACGGGCTGGTACGAGGTCCACCACTGCGAGCCCTGTATGTGCTCGGCGGGCGGGGAGACCTGCACGTAGCCGTAGCCGGCCGGGCCGAGCGTGCTGGTGCACTCACGGGCGACCGAGGCGAAGTTCCACTCGAAGAGGACGGCGGTGACGTCCTTGGTGCCGGGCGGGGACGCCTGCGCGGTAGTCGGGTACATGCCAATCGAGGCCGCTGCCGCGAGGGCGAGCGCCACGGTGAGGGTTCTGCGTGCCATGTGGGGGTTCCTTCGTCGTTGAAGGCTGTTGCCGCAGGACTGGATGCCCTTGCTGAAATGTTTCAGCAAACTTGCGGTGACGCAGATGTTAAAGGCCCGCTGCCTGAAAAGGCAGCGGGCCGTGGGAAGTTGATGCAAGAACTTTCAGGGAGGGGCTGTCAGCCCGTGGTCCACCAGACCGTGGTGTCCGCCGGGACCTCCGCCCCGGCGGCACGCTCGGCGATCTCTCCGCTGGCGAGCAGCACCCGTCCGTACGACGGGACGGTGACCGGCGCGCCGGTGGTGTTGGCGACACAGGTGAACTCCCCGCGCCGGAAGGCCAGTACGCCCACGGGTGCGGGCAGCCACTCGACGCCTGTGCCCGCGCCGAGCGCGGGCTGTTCGCGCCGGGCGGCCAGCGCGGCCCGGTACAGCTCCAGCGTCGAACCGGCCACGCCGGTCTGCGCCTCCACGCTCAGCTCGCCCCAGCCCGCCGGCTGCGGCAGCCAGCTGCCCCCGCCGCCGAAACCGTACGAGGAGCCCTCGCGGGTCCAGGGGATCGGCACCCGGCAGCCGTCGCGGAAGCCGTCCTGGCCCGCGCCCCGGAAGTAGGCGGGGTCCTGGCGCACCTCGTCGGGCAGGTCGACCACGTCGGGCAGGCCGAGTTCCTCGCCCTGGTAGAGGTAGGCGGAGCCGGGCAGCGCCAGCATCAGCAGGGTGGCGGCACGGGCCCGGCGCAGACCGAGGGCGCGGTCCCCGGCGGTGCGGATCTGGGTGCCGAGGCCGGGCGGGTTGGCGAAGCGGGTGGCGTGCCGGGTGACGTCATGGTTGGAGAGCACCCAGGTGGCCGGGGCGTCGACCGGGCGCATCGCGGCGAGCGTGCGGTCGATGACCTCGCGCAACTGCTCTGCGTCCCAGTCGGTACCGAGGTACTGGAAGTTGAACGCCTGGTGCAGCTCGTCGGGGCGGACGTAGTTGGCGGTCCGCTCGATGGTCGGCGTCCACGCCTCGGCGACGAAGATCCTCTCGCCCGCGTACTCGTCCAGCACGGTCCGCCACTGCCGGTAGACCTCGTGGACGCCCTCCTGGTCGAAGAACGGCATCACGTCGTTGCCCAGCAGCTTGAGCTGGTCGTGCGCGCCGAGGTCGGGCAGGCCGTCGGCCTTCACCAGGCCGTGCGCCACGTCGATGCGGAAGCCGTCGACGCCCATGTCCAGCCAGAACCGCAGGATGGACCGGAACTCGTCGCCCACCGCCGGGTGGTTCCAGTTGAAGTCGGGCTGCTCGGGCGCGAAGAGGTGCAGGTACCACTCCCCCGGCGTGCCGTCGGGCTCGGTGACCCGTGTCCAGGCCGGACCGCCGAAGATGGACTCCCAGTCGTTGGGCGGGAGTTCGCCGTCCATGCCCTTGCCGGGGCGGAAGTGGTACCGCTCGCGCAGCGGCGAGCCGGGGCCCTCGGCGAGCGCCCGCTTGAACCACTCGTGCTGGTCGGAGGAGTGGTTGGGGACCAGGTCCACGATGATGCGCAGGGACAGCTCGTGGGCCTCGCGGATCAGCGCGTCGGCGTCCAGCAGGTTGCCGAACATCGGGTCGACGGCACGGTAGTCGGCCACGTCGTACCCGGCGTCCGCCTGCGGGGAGGCGTAGAACGGGCTGAGCCAGACGGCGTCCACGCCGAGGTCGCGCAGGTAGGGCAGTCTGGCCCGCACTCCGGCCAGGTCGCCCATGCCGTCGCCGTTGGAGTCGGCGAAGCTGCGCGGATAGACCTGGTAGATCACCGCGCCGCGCCACCAGTCGCGGTGCTGGGCGGCGGGGGCGACGGCGGTGTCGTCGGCCGGGGCTGCGAGATGCTGCTGGCTCATGGCGTCCTTGGTGCGTGACGAGGTTCGGTTCGTTTCGGGCGTGGGTGCGGCGGGGCGTCAGCCCTTGGTGCCGCCCGCGGTGAGGCCGGTGACGAGGTTCTTCTGCACGAGGTAGAAGAACACGGACACCGGTATCGCTATCAGCACCGCGGTGGCGGCCATGTAGTTCCACTGCGCGTCGTGCTCGCTGACGAAGGTCTGCAGGCCGACCGCGAAGGTGTACTTGGAGTCGTCCAGCAGGAAGGTCGTGGCGAACGCGACCTCGCCGACCGCCGTGATGAAGTTGTAGAAGGCGGCGACGGCCAGGCCCGGCCGGGCCAGCGGCAGGATCAGCCGGAAGAAGGTGCCGAACGGGGTGAGCCCGTCCACCCGGCCCGCCTCGTCGATCTCGAAGGGGATGGTGTCGAAGTACCCCTTGAGCAGCCACGCGCTGTACGGCACGGCGGTGGAGCAGTTGATGAGGATCAGCGCCCAGTAGGTGTCGATCAGGCCCAGCTCGCCGAAGATCTCGTACATCGGCACGATCAGGATGGCGATGGGGAACGCCTGGGTGAGCAGCAGGACCCACATCAGCGGCTTGTAGCCGGGGAAGCGCATCCGGGAGACGGCGTAGCCGGTGGTGGCGGCGACGAAGACGCCGATGAAGGTGGTGCCGAGCGCCACGATCATCGTCGACTTGAACCAGTCGAAGAAGCCGGTGTGCTGGAGCACGAAGGCGTAGTTGGCGAAGCCCGCCCGGCCGAAGATGCGGCCCGGGTGCAGGTAGTCGTCCTTCTCCGGGCCGAGGGACAGGAAGAACAGCCAGGCCACCGGGACCAGCGCGATCAGGCTCGCCAGGACCAGGCCGCCGTGCAGCAGGACGGTGCCCAGCGGGCC
>NZ_WWKH01000521.1:0-5192 GCF_009865595.1 Streptomyces sp. SID1328
CCCGCCCGGCTCGCCGTCGTCAGCGCGGCCGACCCCGTCGACCGTGCGACCGGCCGCCTGGTCCGCCTGCCCGACGCCCCCTTCCTGGTCGGCGCCCTCGACCCAGCGGCTGTGCTCGCCCCTCATGTCGCCGGGCCGGTCCTGGTCGACAACGACGTCAACTGGGCCGCCGGCGCCGAACACCAGGCCGTGGGCGTCGACGACTTCGTCTACGTCCACCTCGGCGAGGGCCTCGGCTGCGCCGTCGTCACCGACGGCGCCGTCCGTCGCGGCCACCGGGGCCTGGCCGGCGAAATCGCCCACGTGCACACCACCGGCCCGGACCGCTCGGCCATGCCGCTGACGGAGGTCTTCGCCGCGCTCGGCCTGCGCCGGCCGGACTCGACGGCCATCGACGTACCGGCCCTGGAGGCGGCCATCACCTCCGACGCAGGTGCAGCGCAGACGCTGGCACGCGCGGTGGCCGGCGTGCTGAGCGCGGCCGTGGCCTTGGCAGACCCCGCCCTGATCGTGCTGGGCGGGGAGTGGGGACGCCTTCCGGCGATGCGGGCGTCGATCGGTCACCAGCTCGCTGCCGGCCCGCGTCCCGTCCCGGTGGTGGCGGCGACGGTCGACTCGCCGGAGCTGACGGCGGCGCGCGAGCGGGCGGTGGCGGAGCTCAGGGAGCTGGTGGTGGGGGCTGCGCGGTGAGGACTGTTCCTCCGGGCGGTGGCCGCGCCTTGCCGGAGCCGACCACTACGCGCGAGCGCGCGGAGGTGAGGCTGTGAGAACACACGGTGCGGGCGGGGCGGGACCCCGGCCACCGGCCGACGGCCGGGTTCGCGAGCGGTGCCGGAGCCGCCCACTGGGGCCGCACGGTATGAAAATTCCTGGCCAGAGGCGGTCTGGCGTGCTGGGATTGCTCGATGGAGCGCATGGTTGAGGTGGACCGGGGTGCGTACCCCGATGCGGTGACGCCCTGGGAAGAGGGGGCGTGGCGGGAGGCCGTCTTCGCCTGGGTCGAAGAGCAACTCGCGCGGTGTGGGCTGCGGGTGACCGGGGTGGCTCGGGTTCGGGTGCGGCCCTGGTCGGTGCTGATGCGGGTGCCGGTGGGCGGCCAGGGCCCCGTGTGGTTCAAGGCCAATCCGCCCGGCAGCGTTTTTGAGGGCCCGTTGACCGCTGCGTTGGCCCGGTGGGTGCCGGAATTCGTGCTGCGGCCGCTGGCTGTGGACGGCGAGCGGGGGTGGTCGTTGCTACCGGACGGCGGGCCGCTGTTCCGGGAGGCGGAGGTGGGGCCGCGGGCCTGGGAGGAGTTGCTCGGCGGGTACGCCCGCATGCAGCGGGCCCTGGTTCCGCGCGTCGGTGACCTCGGCGCGCTCGGCGTACCGAGGCTGCGGGTGAGCGAAGTGCCCGCGTCCTTCGACCGGTTGCGGGACGGGAACCGCAACCTGGAGCCCGAGCAGCGGGCCCGGCTCGACGCCCTGCGACCCCGGCTGCTCGACTGGTGCGCGGAGTTGGACGCGATCGGTGTCCCCGACTCCCTCGACCACGCCGACCTCCACGAGGGCCAGCTCTTCCACCCCGCGCCGGGCCGGTTCACCTACTTCGACTGGGGAGACGCCATCGTCTCGCACCCCTTCGCCAGTCTGCGCATCCCGGCCCAGCGGGCGGCGGAGCGGTACGGGCCCGAGGTACTCCCCCGTCTGCGGGACGCCTACCTGGACCCCTGGACGGACCTCGGGCCGTCGGCCGCGGAACTCCGCCGCGCTGCCCGGCTCGCCTGGCGGCTGGGCGCGCTGGGCCGCGCCCGCGCCTGGACCAGGCTCTTCCCGTCCGCGACGGAGCCGGCGAACGGCGCCCGCTCGCTGCTGGAGACCGCGGACGCTCCCCCGTTCTGAGCCCGGAGGCCTCAGCCTCTGGGAGCCGCGCCGCCCGTGGCCCGGAGATGGTCGCGGCGGGCGTTGTTGTACGTGCGCAGATGGACCTTGGCCACGGCGCAGGCCGCGCCGTCGGCACGGCACTGACGGCAGGTCCGTACGTGCTGCTCATAGGTGGTACGGGCGTTTTCCAACGCCTCATCGGCCATGGACATGGTCATCTCCGGAGGGGGCGCGCCCACGCGGACGGCGCCTGATTGACTGGTGAGTAACTTCCGGAGAAAGATCATCATGTTACTGCCGGTACTGGGAAACCAGGCCGCGTAGGGCCGAAAAGGGGGAGCCGTCCGCCGACGGCTCCCCCTCCTGCCTCCCCTTCCCGCGCCGGTGACGCGGGAGGGGTCAGGAACGGCGTGCGCGCGAGGCGTACACCGTCCCGGCTCCCACGGCCAGCACGAGCGCGGCCCCACCCGCGAGCATGCCGACCGGGGCACCCGCACCGGTCTCCGCCAGCGGCGGATTACCGCCGTTGGGCGACGACTTGGGCGCGGGCGGACTGGACTGGGCCGGCGGCACGTCCGCGTCGGTGGACGGTGTCGCGCCGGGCTTCGGGCTCACCGGGGGCTTGGTGCCCTCGGCGGGCGCGCTCGGCTGACCACCGGCGGGCGGCGCGGAAGGCACCGGGCTCGCGGAGGTCTCCGGCGCGGACGGGCTCGGCGTGGCCGACTCCGGCGTACCGCCTTCGCACCGCTTGTCCCCGCCGTTCCAGGCGGCTATCAGGTGGTACGGCGTGAGGACGCCGGCGCGCACGTCGGGCAGCGGGCCGTGACCCTCGCCCTCCTTGCCGTCATAGGCGGTGTCCTCGCCGTACAGGTCGATCTGCCCGAAGCAGCTCGGCGTCTTCACGCTGAGCTTCTGCCAGGTGCGGCCGTCGTCGTCCTTGCCCGCGACGTCCTTCGCGGTGAGGTGGACGGTGGCCTTGTCGACCATCTCCTGGTGGCCGGAGGACGCCCAGTTCGGGCCCTCGGTGGTGTACTCGGCCAGGGAGACGGGATAGCTGCACCCCTCGCCGACGCTCTGGCCGGGCGCGAGGCGGACCTCGACGGTGCCGGGGACGGTGTCCCACTGGTGGAAGCCGCCCTGCGAGGACCAGTCGGCGCCGACGACCTTGCCGTCGGCGTCGACCAGTCGGTACTGCACGGTGGCGGACGAGCAGGCGCCGCCCTCCTGGGCGTGGGCGGCGGTGGCGCCGATCAGCGGCGCGGCGGTCGCCGCGAGGAAGGCCGCGGCGGCCGTGGCGAGAAATCTGGCTGGTTGCGAGCGTGCCAAGGTGAGCCTCTGTCCGTTCAAAAGGTGTGGGAGGTGGCAGGGCGCGCGCGAACCGGCGCGCGGCGCCCCGTGTCCCTTCGCCCGCCCGAGGCGGAAGCGAGGACGGTCAGAGTCTTGTCGCCTCTACAACTCCCGTCAATTTTACACGAGTTGAGCATCATCACAGTTGCGCCGGAACCGAATGCGCAGGTCAGCACGGACGGCAGATTTCGGTACGGGACCCGACATCCCCGAATTGCACGGGTCGGCCCCGCCGGTCGCGGGCGGGGCCGCGGGCGGCTACTCCCCCGGCGCGAGGGTGGCCGCGAGCAGGCGTGCCGTCTCCTCGATCAGCGCCTCGTCCACGGGCGCGCCGGGCGCGGGCTTGGTGGACAGCACGGACAGCAGCAGCGGCGTGCCCTTGCCGGTCCAGGCCACACCGAGGTCGTTGGCGGTGGCGTAGGAGCCGGTGCCGGTCTTGTCCGCGAGGACCCAGTCCGACGGGAGCCCGGCGCCGAACCGCTTGCCGCTGGTGGTGTTCCCGCGCAGCCAGCCGACGAGCTGCTCCCGGTCGCAGTCGCTCAACGCCTCCCCCAGCGTGAGCAGTTCGAAGGTGCGGCCGAGGGCGCGGGGGGTGGTGGTGTCGCGCGCATCACCGGGTACGGCGGTGTTGAGATCGGTCTCCCACCGGTCGAGCCGGCTCACCCGGTCGCCGAGGGAGCGGAAGAAGCGGGTGAGGCCGGCCGGGCCGCCGATCCGGCGGAGCATGAGGTTGCCCGCCGTGTTGTCGCTGTACTGGATGGCGGCAGCGCACACGTCGCCCAGCGCCATGCCGGTCTCCTGATGGGCCTTGGTCTGCTCGGAGTTGGAAAGGATGTCCGCCGGCGGGTAGTGGATCACCTCGCCGAGCGCAGCGCGGCCGCCGTGGTCGCGCAGGACCGCCGCGGCGGCGATGGCCTTGAACGTCGAGCACATGGCGAACGGCTCGTCGGCGCGGTACGCCACCGTGGCGCCGGTGCGGGTGTTGTGCGCGTACACCCCGAGCCGTACGCCGTACCGCTTCTCCAGTGCGGCCAGCTCGGGGCGCAGCGCGGCCGGGCCGTTCGGGGCGGCGAAGGCAGGGGCGGCGGAGGTGGCGGCGGCAGCGGCGGTGAGAGCGGCGCCCGCGCGGAGCAGGGTGCGGCGCGGGACGGGGGTGGCACGGGTCATGTGCGCTTTCCTCCACGGGAGTTGGGCCGTCGGGCCGGTTGGATCACCGACGGGGTGACAGCGAAACAGCAGGACACCGCTCATGTCCAAGAGTGAACTTTGAACGCTCCATGACTTATTGATATGACTCCTGGATGGATCTGCTCGCGCATCTGGCGGCGTTCACCGCAACGGCCGAGGAGGTGAGCTTCTCGCGCGCCGCCGACCGGCTGGGGATCGCGCAGCCACTCCTCAGCCGCCGCATCAAGTCGCTGGAGGCGCATTTCGGCGGCCCGTTGTTCGACCGTTCCCGGCGCCAGGTCGCCGTGACGGAGTTCGGCACCTCGCTGCTCCCGTACGCACGCGACGTGCTGGAGCGCGCCGAACGGCTGGACCAGGCCGCCCGGTCGGCCCGCGCCGCACGGACACGGGGCGTGGGCGTGCCCGCGCACTGCGCGCCGGTGGCCCTGGCGGGCGTACTCCGGGCAGGTACCGAGCACGGCATTACGCTGGCGGTACGGGAACTCCCGCCGCAGCAGAGGCAGTCGGGCCTCAGCGATGGTTCGCTTGCCTACGCCCTGCTCCGCGTGGCCCCGGAGCGGGCCACATTCCAGGTCCCGCTCGGCCTGGCCGCGGCGCGGCAACTCGCCCGGCGCAGTCTCCACCTGGAGGACCTCCGCCCGCCGCGAGGCGTGGCCGGGCTGCCGATCCTGACCCTGGAGGAGGACGAAGTGCCCTACGCACAGGACCGGTTGGCGCGGGCCGCCGCCCGTGCCGGGCTGCCGGAGACGCTTCTGCGACCGGCCGGCCCGGCCGCCGCCGCGCTGGCCGACACGCTGG
>NZ_WWKH01000522.1:0-21006 GCF_009865595.1 Streptomyces sp. SID1328
GGGCCGGCCGCCGAGCCGCGCAGTGACCAGACCGCGCCGTCGCCCCCGTCCTCGCCGGGGGCCGCGACGGTCAGTTCCGCGCGCCGGTCACCGGAGTGGTCGGCGAGCAGGACACGGGCGCCGAACCGGTCGCCCTTCTCCGAAGTGCCGGGGACGCCCGCGGTGTTCTGGCCGAACCACGCGGCCTGCCGGGTGGTGAGCCCCGAGGCATTGCCGCGGAGCAGGGTGACCGCGCCGGCGCCCACGTCCTCGCCGGGCGCGCCGACCAGCAGGTCGGCGTAGCCGTCCTTGTTCAGGTCGGCGCTCGCCACGGCGGTGCCGAACGCGTCGCCGGCCTCGGCGGCGCCCGGCACTTGGGCGGTGTTCTGGGTGATCACGGTGCGGGTGGCCGTCTTCAGCCCGGCGGAGCCGCCGTAGACGACCGAGACGGCACCTGCCCAGGACCGGCCGCCCACGGTGGCGTCGGGGGCGCCGACCGCGAGATCGATACGGCCGTCGCCGTTGAAGTCGTACGGGGCGGCGGCCGGGGCCGCGTGGGCGGGCCCGCTCAGCGCGAGCGGGGCGACGAGCCCGGTGAGAGCGAGGGCGAGGACGCGCGTACGCATGAAGTGTCCCTGGGAAGGCCGGAGTCGGGTGCGGATCACGGGGCGATCGCCCAGGCGAAGTCGCCCGTGCCGGCCAGGGCGACGTCGCGGGCGGCGATGAACTTGGCGGAGCCGGTGGTCAGGCCGGATGCCGAGCCCCGCAGGATCGTGACGGCGCCGTGGCCGTCCTCCCCGCCCGCCCCGGTCACCAGGTCGGCCTTGCCGTCCCGGTTGATGTCGGGCAGCCGGACCGACTGGCCGAACCGGTCCCCGGCCTCCGAGCCGCCGGGTACGCCCTTCGAGTCCTGCGTCCAGCCCTGGGCGCCCTTCGTGGTCAGGCCCGAGGCGGAGCCGAACAGGATGGTCACCGACCCGGCCCCGAGGGCCTTGCCGAGGGCCTCGCCCGGCGCGCCCACGGCGACGTCCGCGAAGCCGTCGCCGTTGATGTCACCGGTGCCGACCGAGGAGCCGAAGAGGTCGTCGGACTCGCCCGTGCCGGGTACGCCGGTGGTGTCCTGGTGGATCACGGTCGGGGTCTGCGCGGGGTCCGGGCCGGTGGGGCCGCCGTACCAGACGGTGATCTGGCCGCCCTTGTGACCGGACTTCTTGGTCCCGGTGGGGTCGGAGGCGTCACCGAGGACCACGTCGCCGTAGCCGTCGCCGTTGATGTCGGCCACCGAGCCGGCCAGGCCGTCCGCCTTCGGCAGGCGCTTCATGGCCTGCTTCGTACCGGTCCAGGTGTAGTAGATGATGTCGCCGCCCTCGTCGCCGTCGACGAGGAAGGGGTAAAAGCGCTCGGCCGCGCCGTCATGGTTGAGATCCCCCGCGAACGTCTCGGTGGTGGTGCCCAGTTCGCCGACGCCGGTGTTGGTCAGCGGGGTGCCCGAGCGGGTGAAGGGGCCCCTGTACAGCCGGGTCTGGGTCCGGCCGGTGAGGGTCAGGTCGAGCTTGTGGTCCCCGTCGAAGTCGGCGACCGCGATGCCCCGGGCGAAGTCGCTCCACTCGGGCAGGGCGGCCGGCTGGGGGACCAGGGCACCACCGGACAGGCCCGATTTGCCGCCCCACAGGATGGTCGCGCTGCCCACCTGGTCCCGGTCGCCGATGCTCTCGCCCGTGGCGCCCACGACGAGGTCGGAGTAGCCGTCGCCGTCCAGGTCGCCCGCGGCCAAGCCCGCGCCGAAGACGTCGCCCGCCTCGGCGGTGCCGGGAACCCCGGCGGAGTTCTGGGTGATCACGCTGCGCCTGGCGGCGGAGACGCCCGAGGCGGAGCCGTAGAGCACGACGACGGCACCGGCCTGCTGAGCCCTGCCGACGTCGTGGCCCTGGGCGCTCAGGGCGATGTCCAGGTACCCGTCACCGTTGAAGTCACCGGACAGCCGGGACGGCGCGGCGCCGGCGGGGGTGGCGGGCAGAGCGGTGAGCAGGCCGGTGGTCAGAGTGGCGGCCAGGAGAAGGACGCGCTTGCGCAAGGCGGGCTCCGAGCGGGAGTGGCCGGGCCCGCACTGCTGCGTGCCCGGCCGGACGAGGGACAGCCGGCCGGTCCGCGAGGGGGCCGGCGGCGATCAGGAGACCCGCGATGAAAGGTAAAGGTTGTACGTGAGTTCCGTGAACGGGCTCAGTTGCCGAAGATGCTGGTGAAGCGAGGGGTGCCCGAGGTGGAGACGCCCACGGCGGCCGCGTTGACGAAGCGGGCGCCCTTCGTGGTGATCTTCCTGCCGTCGGAGGGCAGGTAGGTGAGGGCGCCGTCGCCGCCGTCCTCGTCGGCGCCGACCAGCAGGTCGGCCCGGCCGTCGCCGGTGACGTCGTCCAGCTTGACGTCGGCGCCGAAGTGGTCGGCCTTCTCGTCGCCGCCGGGGACGCCCGTGCTGCTCTGGGCGAAGGACTGGGCGCGGGTGGTGGTGTTCACGCCGTTCGCGGAGCCGTACAGCACGGTGACCATGCCCGCCTCGGACACCGTGCCGAGGTCTTCGAACATGCTGCTGATCACGAGGTCCTGGTAGCCGTCGCCGTCGATGTCGCCGAGGTCCAGCTCGCTGCCGAAGCCGTCGCCCTTCTCGGAGCCGCCGGGGACGTTGCCGGTGTTCTGGTTGATCGCGGCGGTGCGGTTCGGCCCGGAGACCGACCCGTAGGCGATGTTGACGCGGCCGCCCGTGGAGGCGTCGGGGACCGCGGTGCCGTCCTCCAGCTTGCCGGCGTCCCACATGGCGCCGCTGACGATGTCGCCGTAGCCGTCGCCGTTGATGTCGCCGATGCCGGTGATGATGCCGGACTTGAGCTTCTTGGCGGCGGCGGTGCTGAGACCGTTCGCGGTGCCGGGCAGCCAGTAGTTGGTGTTCCACCCGTAACGGGTCTTGGTCTCGTAGCCGTCCACCACAAGGTCGGTGCGGCCGTCACCGTTGACGTCACCCGCGGTCAGGTTCATCGGGCCGAAGGGGTACGTGTCGTCGCCGGACTGGATCGGCGGGTTGAGGGTGGTGCGGCTCGCGGCGGTGCCGGTGGAGCTGAAGCCCCCCTTGTAGAGGTACAGCGTGGAGGTCGACGCGCCCACGACGAGGTCGGTGCGCCCGTCGCCGTCGTAGTCCCCGGCCGCCATGAGGTGGCCCCAGTAGTCGTGGGAGGACTGCGCCGGGTCGAGGAGTTCGGCGCTCTTGCCGGTCAGCCCGTCCTTGGAGCCCCAGAGCAGGGCGACGGCACCGGCGTTGGTGTCGCTGCCGAGCTTCTCGTGCGGGACGCCGACGGCGAGGTCGTCGAAGCCGTCGCCGTTGAAGTCGCCGTACGCCAGGGAGCTGCCGAAGGTGTCGCCGATCTCGGCGCCGCCGGGGACGCCGGGCGTGTCCTGGCTGAGGGTGGTGCGCTTGGCGCCCGAGACGCCGGTCTTCGTGCCGTACAGGACGACGACCTGGCCGGCGCCCTTGCGGCCGTTGACGTAGGCGTCGGCGGCCGAGGTGGCGAGGTCGCCGATGCCGTCGCCGTTGAAGTCGGCCTTGGCCACGGTGGTGGAGTCGGCGGCCGTGGCCGGGGCGGCGGTGAGGCTGACCAGTCCGCCGGTGAGGGCGGCCGCGGTGACCGTCGCCAGGGTGATTCTGTGGTGCGCGCGCATGGGGTTCTCCTGCGGCGTACGGGGATGCCGGGAGTGGCGTCCGCGAGTCGGTGTGGGGCCGACAGCCCGCGTAGCCCCTGGTCGTCCAGGGGGCCGCGAAGCGGTTGGCGATCATCAGACCGACAGCGGCGGGGAACGGTTGTGCGGCTTCCCGGAGAACTTCCGGGGCGGGCGGGGCCCGGCCGGTGGGGGCAGGATGGGGGCATGAGCGTAGTGAAGATCAATGTGCTGACCGTTCCCGACGAGCAGCGGGAGGTGCTGGAGAAGCGGTTCGCCTCGCGGGCGCACACCGTGGAGAGCTCGGACGGGTTCGAGTGGTTCGAGCTGCTGCGGCCCGTGGAGGGCACCGACCAGTACCTCGTCTACACCCGCTGGCGCGACGACGCGGCCTTCCAGGCGTGGATGGAGGGCCCCATGAAGGCCGCCCACCAGGGCACGGGCGGTGGTGAGGGCGAGAAGCAGCGGCCCGCCGCGGCCGGCTCCACCCTGTGGTCCTTCGAGGTCGTCCAGCAGGCGTCCCCGAAGTAACCCCCCACGTAACCCCTACGGGTACGACGGCGCCCCCCGGCCTCGTGGACCGGGGGGCGCCGTCGTGTGCGAAGCGGTGCGCTACTTGACCGGCTCGGGCTCCGGCTCGGTGGCGGGCTCGCCGTCGTCCGCGGGGTCCCCCGGGGTCTTGACGGAGTCCAGCAGGAGCTGGGCGACGTCGACGACCTGGATGGACTCCTTGGCCTTGCCGTCGTTCTTCTTGCCGTTGACCGAGTCGGTCAGCATGACGAGGCAGAACGGGCAGGCGGTGGAGACGATGTCGGGGTTGAGGGAGAGGGCCTCGTCGACGCGCTCGTTGTTGATGCGCTTGCCGATCCGCTCCTCCATCCACATCCGCGCGCCACCGGCGCCACAGCAGAAGCCGCGCTCCTTGTGGCGGTGCATCTCCTCGTTCCTGAGGCCCGGGACCTTGCCGATGATCTCGCGCGGAGGCGTGTAGATCTTGTTGTGCCGGCCCAGGTAGCAGGGGTCGTGGTACGTGATGATGCCCTCGACCGGGGTGACGGGGATCAGCTTGCCCTCGTCCACCAGGTGCTGGAGCAGCTGGGTGTGGTGGATGACCTCGTAGTCGCCGCCGAGCTGCGGGTACTCGTTGCCGAGCGTGTTGAGGCAGTGCGGGCAGGTGGCGACGATCTTCTTGGCCGACTTGGGCTTCGCCGACTCGGGGACCACCTTGCCGTCGTCGTCCATCTCCTCGCCGAAGGCGGCGTTGAGGGACATGACGTTCTCCATGCCGAGCTCCTGGAACAGGGGCTCGTTGCCGAGACGGCGGGCGGAGTCACCGGTGCACTTCTCGTCGCCGCCCATGATGGCGAACTTGACGCCCGCGATGTGCAGCAGCTCGGCGAACGCCTTGGTCGTCTTCTTGGCGCGGTCCTCCAGGGCACCGGCACAGCCGACCCAGTAGAGGTACTCGACCTCGGACAGGTCCTCGATGTCTTTGCCGACGACCGGGACCTCGAAGTCGACCTCCTTGGTCCACTCGAGGCGCTGCTTCTTGGCCAGGCCCCAGGGGTTGCCCTTCTTCTCCAGGTTCTTGAGCATCGTGCCCGCCTCGGACGGGAACGCGGACTCGATCATCACCTGGTAGCGGCGCATGTCGACGATGTGGTCGATGTGCTCGATGTCCACCGGGCACTGCTCGACACAGGCGCCGCAGGTGGTGCAGGACCACAGGACGTCGGGGTCGATGACGCCGTTCTCCTCGGCGGTGCCGATGAGCGGGCGCTCGGCCTCGGCGAGGGCCGCGGCGGGCACGTTCGCCAGCTGCTCCTCGGACGCCTTCTCGTCGCCCTCCATGGTCTTGCCGCCACCCGCGAGCAGGTAGGGCGCCTTGGCGTGGGCGTGGTCCCGCAGCGACATGATCAGCAGCTTCGGGGAGAGCGGCTTGCCGGTGTTCCACGCGGGGCACTGCGACTGGCAGCGGCCGCACTCGGTGCAGGTGGAGAAGTCCAGCAGGCCCTTCCAGGAGAACTGCTCGACCTGGGAGACGCCGAAGACGTCGTCCTCACCGGGGTCGGTGAAGTCGATCGGCTTGCCGGCGGAGGTCATCGGCTGAAGGGCGCCGAGGGCCACACCGCCGTCCGCCTCCCGCTTGAACCAGATGTTCGGGAACGCGAGGAAGCGGTGCCAGGCCACACCCATGTTGGTGTTGAGCGAGACCACGATCATCCAGATGAACGAGGTCCCGATCTTGATCATGGCGACCAGGTAGACCAGGTTCTGCAGCGTGGTGACGCTCAGCGCCTTGAAGGCGAGGACCAGCGGGTACGAGGCGAAGTAGGCCGCCTCGTAGTGGTCCACGTGGTGCAGGGCGCCCTCGAGGCCGCGCAGGGTGTAGATCGCCAGGCCGATGGTGAGGATGACGTACTCGACGAAGTACGCCTGGCCGGCCTTGGACCCGGCGAAGCGGGACTTGCGGCCCGGACGGCTGGGCAGGCTCAGCAGCCGGATGACCATGAGCACGGCGATGCCGAGCACGGTCATCACGCCGATGAACTCGATGTACAGCTCGAAGGGCAGGAAGTCGCCGATGAAGGGCAGCGTCCAGTCGGCCTTGAAGAGCTGGCCGAACGCCTGGGCCAGGGTCGGCGGCAGCGTCAGGAAGCCCACGGCCACGAACCAGTGGGCCACACCGACGATGCCCCACTTGTTCATCCGGGTGTGGCCGAGGAACTCCCGCACCAGCGTCACGCTGCGCTGGTACGGGTTGTCGGTCCGGGTACCGGCGGGGACGGGCTGGCCCAGCTTGAAGTACCGGACGAACTGTC
Organism: Streptomyces sp. SID1328; assembly: GCF_009865595.1. Lineage (NCBI taxonomy): Bacteria > Bacillati > Actinomycetota > Actinomycetes > Kitasatosporales > Streptomycetaceae > Streptomyces > Streptomyces sp. SID1328. The sequence continues at coordinate 6,504 of NZ_WWKH01000522.1, forward strand.
CGATGGCCCGGGCGAGCAGCGCGACACCGACCACGGTCAGGACCAGCGACACGATGATCGCGGCGAGTTGCATGAGGGGCTCCTGAGGCGGCCTCGAAATTACTAAGCGGTAACTTATGCAGTCCGTCTGAGACTACCCCCATCCTCCCGCGCGATGCAGCTCGCCGCGGGGTGAGATGAGTCGCTGAGGGTTGCCTTCGCCGGGACGGGGGAACCCGCCCGGCCAGGCCACAGGCCGCCTTGCATATAAGCGCCATATAAGAGTTGAGCCCGGTCGGCTCATGTCTGTTGACCCAGTGCGATCGGAGTGGCACACTTGAGCCAGTCCCACTCAAGTCCTCTGGAGGAATCAACCATGGCACGTGCGGTCGGCATCGACCTGGGCACGACTAACTCCGTCGTCAGCGTTCTGGAGGGCGGCGAGCCCACCGTCATCACCAACGCCGAGGGTGCCCGGACCACGCCGTCCGTCGTCGCCTTCGCCAAGAACGGTGAGGTGCTCGTCGGCGAGGTCGCCAAGCGCCAGGCGGTCACGAACGTGGACCGGACCATCCGCTCGGTGAAGCGCCACATGGGCACCGACTGGAAGATCCAGCTCGACGGGAAGGACTTCAACCCGCAGCAGATCTCCGCGTTCATCCTGCAGAAGCTGAAGCGTGACGCCGAGTCCTACCTGGGCGAGAAGGTGACCGACGCGGTCATCACCGTCCCGGCGTACTTCAACGACTCCGAGCGTCAGGCGACCAAGGAGGCCGGTGAGATCGCGGGTCTGAACGTCCTGCGCATCGTCAACGAGCCGACCGCCGCCGCCCTCGCGTACGGCCTCGACAAGGACGACCAGACCATCCTGGTCTTCGACCTCGGTGGCGGCACCTTCGACGTGTCGCTGCTGGAGATCGGTGACGGCGTCGTCGAGGTGAAGGCCACCAACGGTGACAACCACCTCGGTGGTGACGACTGGGACCAGCGCGTCGTCGACTACCTGGTCCAGCAGTTCAAGGCCGGCCACGGCGTGGACCTCGCCAAGGACAAGATGGCCCTCCAGCGCCTCCGTGAGGCTGCCGAGAAGGCCAAGATCGAGCTGTCCTCCTCCACGGAGACCTCGATCAACCTGCCCTACATCACGGCGTCCGCCGAGGGCCCGCTGCACCTGGACGAGAAGCTCACCCGCGCCCAGTTCCAGCAGCTCACCGCCGACCTCCTGGAGCGCTGCAAGACGCCGTTCCACAACGTCATCAAGGACGCGGGCATCCAGCTCGGCGAGATCGACCACGTGGTCCTCGTCGGCGGTTCGACCCGTATGCCGGCCGTCGCCGAGCTGGTCAAGGAACTGACCGGCGGCAACGAGGCCAACAAGGGCGTCAACCCGGACGAGGTCGTCGCCATCGGCGCGGCCCTCCAGGCCGGTGTCCTCAAGGGCGAGGTCAAGGACGTCCTGCTCCTCGACGTCACCCCGCTGTCCCTCGGTATCGAGACCAAGGGCGGCATCATGACCAAGCTGATCGAGCGGAACACGACGATCCCGACCAAGCGGTCCGAGATCTTCACCACCGCCGAGGACAACCAGCCCTCCGTGCAGATCCAGGTCTACCAGGGCGAGCGCGAGATCGCGGCGTACAACAAGAAGCTCGGGATGTTCGAGCTGACCGGTCTGCCGCCGGCCCCGCGCGGTGTCCCGCAGATCGAGGTCGCCTTCGACATCGACGCCAACGGCATCATGCACGTGACCGCGAAGGACCTGGGCACGGGCAAGGAGCAGAAGATGACCGTCACCGGCGGCTCCTCGCTGCCGAAGGACGAGGTCGACCGCATGCGCCAGGAGGCGGAGAAGTACGCGGAGGAGGACCACGCCCGCCGCGAGGCCGCCGAGTCCCGCAACCAGGGCGAGCAGCTCGTCTACCAGACCGAGAAGTTCCTCAAGGACAACGAGGACAAGGTCCCGGGCGAGATCAAGACCGAGGTCGAGGAGGCTGTCGCCGAGCTGAAGGAGAAGCTCAAGGGCGAGGACAGCGCCGAGATCCGTACGGCCACCGAGAAGGTCGCGGCCGTCTCGCAGAAGCTCGGCCAGGCCATGTACGCCGACGCCCAGGGCGCCCAGGCCGCCGGCGGTCCGTCCGCCGACGCCGGTGAGGCCAAGGACGACGACGTCGTGGACGCCGAGATCGTCGACGACGAGCGCAAGGACGGTGCCGCGTGACGGAGGAGACCCCGGGCTTCGAGGAGAAGCCCGACGTCCCCTCCGGCGCGAACCCCGACGACGCCGAGCCGAAGGCCGCCTCCGATAAGGAGGCGGCCCCGGCGGGGGACGCAAGTGCGGACGCCGGTCTGGTGGCGCAGCTGGACCAGGTGCGGACGGCGCTCAGTGAGCGCACGGCCGACCTCCAGCGGCTGCAGGCCGAGTACCAGAACTACCGCCGCCGCGTCGAGCGCGACCGCGTCGCGGTCAAGGAGGTCGCCATCGCGAACCTCCTGACCGAGCTGCTGCCCGTGCTGGACGACATCGGCCGCGCACGGGAGCACGGCGAACTGCTCGGCGGCTTCAAGTCGGTCGCCGAGTCGCTGGAGACCGTGGCGGCCAAGATGGGCCTCATGCAGTTCGGCAAGGAGGGCGAGCCCTTCGACCCGACGATCCACGAAGCCCTGATGCACTCCTACGCGCCCGACGTCACCGAGACGACGTGCGTGGCCATCCTCCAGCCCGGTTACCGCATCGGTGAGCGCACCATCCGCCCCGCGCGGGTGGCGGTCGCCGAGCCGCAGCCCGGCGCGCAGACCGTCAAGGCGGAGGAGGCCGAGGAGAGCGCGGCCGACGACAAGGAGAACGGTGGCCCGGAGGAGGGCTGACGTAATCACGGAAATCATGCAGGTGCGGAAGGAGGGACGTCGGGGATGAGTACCAAGGACTTCATCGAGAAGGACTTCTACAAGGTCCTCGGCGTCCCCAAGGACGCCACCGAGGCCGAGATCAAGAAGGCGTACCGGAAGCTCGCCCGCGAGTTCCACCCGGACGCCAACAAGGGCAACACCCGCGCCGAGGAGCGCTTCAAGGAGATCTCCGAGGCGAACGACGTCCTCGGCGACCCCAAGAAGCGCAAGGAGTACGACGACGCGCGGGCCCTCTTCGGCAACGGCGGTTTCCGGCCGGGGCCGGGCGCGGGCGGCGGTCAGTTCAACTTCGACCTCGGCGACCTCTTCGGGGGCGCCGGCGGTGCGGGCGGCGCGCAGAGCGGCAGCTTCGGCGGCGGCCTGGGCGACGTCTTCGGCGGCCTGTTCAACCGGGGCGGCGCGGGTACCACCCGTACCCAGCCGCGCCGGGGCCAGGACGTCGACACCGAGGTGACGCTCAGCTTCACCGAGGCGATCGAGGGCGCGACCGTACCGCTCAGGATGACCTCCCAGGCGCCCTGCAAGGCGTGTTCGGGCACCGGCGACAAGAACGGCACGCCGCGTGTGTGCCCGACCTGCGTCGGCACCGGGCAGGTCGCGCGGGGCTCGGGCGGCGGCTTCTCGCTCACCGACCCGTGCCCCGACTGCAAGGGCCGCGGCCTGATCGCCGAGCACCCCTGCACCGAGTGCAGCGGCAGCGGCCGGGCCAAGTCCTCGCGCACCATGCAGGTCCGCATCCCGGCGGGTGTCACCGACGGGCAGCGCATCCGGCTGCGCGGCAAGGGCGCGCCCGGCGAGCGCGGCGGTCCGGCGGGCGATCTGTACGTCACCGTCCACGTGGGCGAGCACAAGGTGTTCGGCCGCAAGGGCGACAACCTCACCGTCACCGTCCCGGTCACCTTCACCGAGGCGGCCCTCGGCGGCGAGGTGCGGGTGCCCACCCTCGGCGGGTCCCCGGTCACCCTCAAGCTGCCGCCCGGCACGCCCAACGGCCGCACCATGCGGGCGCGGGGCAAGGGCGCGGCGCGCAAGGACGGCAGCCACGGCGATCTGCTGATCACCGTGGAGGTGAGTGTCCCGAAGGACCTCTCGGGGAAGGCTCGTGACGCGCTGGAGGCGTATCGCGAGGCGACCGCGGACGAGGACCCGCGGGCGGAGCTGTTCGAGGCCGCGAAGGGAGAATGAGCCCGATGGACACACCAGGTCGTCGGCGCAACCCGTACGAGCTGACCGAGGAGACCCCGGTCTACGTCATCTCGGTCGCCGCACAGCTCTCCGGACTCCATCCGCAGACGCTCCGGCAGTACGACCGCCTCGGTCTGGTCTCCCCGGACCGCACGGCGGGGCGCGGGCGGCGCTATTCGGCCCGTGACATCGAACTGCTCCGCCAGGTGCAGCAGTTGTCGCAGGACGAGGGCATCAACCTGGCCGGTATCAAGCGCATCATCGAACTGGAGAACCACGTCGCGGCTCTCCAGTCCCGCGTGGCGGAGCTGGAGTCGGCGCTGGACGGCGCTGCGGCGACGATGCGTCAGCGCGAGGCCGCCGTGCACGCCTCCTACCGGCGTGACCTGGTCCCGTACCAGGAGGTCCAGCAGACCAGCGCGCTGGTGGTGTGGCGGCCCAAGCGGCAGCCGTCCGCGGACTGAGGTATCCGGGCATCTTCGAAGGGGCCGGGAGGCACAAGCCTCCCGGCCCCTTCGCTCGTTCAGGAAGCAGGCGTTCACAGCGTGGCTGACTTCATTCGCCTGTGTGTACGTAACACGCGGTTCGCGCGGGGAGGTTGTGAAGGGCGTTTACAGCGGGTTGCGCAAGGTTCCGCCAGGTCTTCACCGGCTGAACGCAGCGTGGTGTTGCCATCTCGTTAAGTTGTTTTGCTTGACGCCACAGGTCGCCTCCAAGTTGTCTTTTCAGACACCCGGGTCGCACGCAGCACCCCGTCGAAACGCACCTGAAGTGAGCCCTCGAATGCGTCGTATCGCCATGTCCGTGGCCGTCTCCGCGATGGTCCTCCCGCTCGCCGGCTGCGGCGTCCTGAACGCGGCGGGAGACGACGCGAGCGCCAGCCCGACCATGGGCGACCAGGTCACCGTCGGCCTGCTGCTGCCGGAGAAGGCGAACACCCGCTACGACAAGTTCGACTACCCCATCATCAAGAGCAAGGTGGCCGAACTGACCCACAAGAAGGGCCAGGTCAAGTACGCCAACGCCGACGCGGACGCCGGTCAGCAGGCCGAGCAGATGCAGCGGATGATCGACGAGAAGGTCAACGTCATCCTGCTGGACGCCGTCGACGCGCACGCGATCGCGCCGACCGTGAAGAAGGCCAAGGACGCGGGCATCCCGGTCATCGCCTACGACCGGCTGGCCGAGGGCCCGATCCAGGCGTACATCTCCTTCGACAACGAGCTGGTCGGCGAGGTGCAGGGCCGTTCCCTGCTGGAGCGGCTGGGTTCGGGCGCCGGGCTCTCCGACAAGATCGTGATGATGAACGGCTCGCCCACCGACCCCAACGCCAAGCAGTTCAAGGAGGGCGCGCTCTCCGAGCTGAGCGGCAAGGTGACGATCGCGGACAGCTTCGACACCAAGGAGTGGAAGCCGGAGAACGCCGAGGCCAACATGACCGAGGCGATAGGCCGGATCGGCAAGGACAACATCGCCGCCGTCTACGCCGCCAACGACGGCATGGCCGGCGGCGTCATCAAGGCCCTGAAGAACGCCGGCGTCACCAACCTGCCCCCGATCACCGGCCAGGACGCGGAACTGGACGCCGTGCAGCGCATCCTGGCGGGCCAGCAGTACATGAGCGTCTACAAGTCCTACCCGGACGAGGCCGAGGCCGCGGCCCAGATGGCCGTCGCCAAGGTGCAGGGCAAGGACATCCAGTTCGACGCCCTCACCCAGGACCGCATCGACAGCCCCACCGACAAGCAGATCCCGGCCAAGCTGGTCCAGGTGACCGCGCTGACCAAGAGCAAGATCAAGGAGACGGTCGTCGAGGACGGCATCTACACCGTCGACCAGATCTGCACCACCCCCTACAAGTCGGCCTGCGCCGCCGTGGGCCTGCGCTGACGCGCCGGTACGCGGCCGGGGAGCGACCCGGAGACAGCTGAGGGAGGCGGCCCCGGTGACGGCGGGGCCGCCTCCCTTTTCGTGTGCCGTCCGCCCCCCGGCGATCCGGGCATACCGGTGTTTCGCGGTGCGCGCGGCAGGAGGAGCCGTGTTGCGGAGGCGGGCGGCGCCGCGCATAGTTGCGCTGCGAAGTGGCGGCGACCGGGGGTGGAATGGGCGATGGCCGGGCACGCGACCGAGGAGCATCCCCACGGTGCCGACCGGCTGTGCGGGCAGGGGGACCGCCTGTACTCCCGTGCCGTGCGCCGGGGCCGGGTGCCCCGCGCGGACGCCGAGCCGGTGCCCTGCCTGCTGGAGCTGGCCCTGCTGCACCCCGACCCCGACGACATGGACTGGCTGGTCCCCACCTCCCCGCAGGAGGTGATGACCCGGCTGCTGCGCGGGGTCTACGACGAGGTCACCGAGAGCCGGCGCCGGATGGGCTCGGCGGTCGCCGCGTTCGACTGGTACGCCGGGCTCGGCCGTCAACTGCCCGCCCTCGGCGCACCGGGTGAAGGCTCCGCGATCCGGGTGCTGGACGGGCTCACCCGTATCCAGGCCGCGATGGACGAGGCGACCGAGCGGTGCGCGACCGAGGTGCTCACCGTGCAGCCCGGCGGCATCCGGCGCGAGGCCGAGCTGACCGAGGGGCTGCACCGGGCACTCGAACTGCGCGGCCGGGGCGTCCGGATGCGCGATCTGTACACCCATGTCGCCCGGCACGGGCAGGGGTTGCTCAACTACCTGGAGCTGATGGGCGACGCGGTGGAGGCCCGCACGCTGGACGAGGTCATCGACCGGCTCATCCTCTTCGACCGCACGGTGGCCTTCATCCCCGCCAACACCGACCGCACGATGGCGTTGGAACTGCGCCACCCGGCGCTGGTGGAATACCTGGTGACGGTCTTCGAGCGGCTGTGGCGGCTGGCGATCCCGCTCACCGCCCCGCTGCCCGACACCGGCATCGAGGGCATCTCGCACCGCGAACGCGCCATCGCCGCGCTGCTCGCGGAGGGCCACCAGGACGCGGTGATCGCCGAGCGGCTCGGCATCAGCGTGCGCACCTGCCGCGCGCACATCGCCCGGCTCTCGGAGACCCTGGGCGCGACCAGCCGTACCCAACTCGGCGTCCGGATCGCCCAGGTGGGGCTGGACGGTCCCTCGCACGGACCCGCGCCCGCGCCCGCCGAGGGCGTGCACGCCCCCTGAACTAGCCCGCCTCGTTGAGCATCCCGGAGCGGGCGATCAGATAGCCGAGCTGGGCCCGGCTGCCGCTGCCCAGCGCGGTGGCCAGCTTGGCGATGTGGGCGCGGCAGGTGCGGACGTTCATCCCGAGGCGCCGAGCGATGGCCTCGTCGACATGCCCCTCCACCAGCAGCTTGGCGATGGAGTGCTGGATGTCGGTGATGCCGTCCGGGGCGGTCTCGTAGGGCGTGCCGGCGCTCAGCGGGACCGCGCGGCTCCACATGAACTCGAAGACCTTGACCAGGTAGCGCACCAGGCCGGGGTGGCGCAGCTCCAGGGCGACCTGGCGGTCGTCGCGGACCGGGATGAAGGCCACCGTCTCGTCGCAGATGATCAGCCGCTCGACCAGTTCGTCGATGGTGCGGTACTCGGCCTTGCCGTCGGTGAAGCGGTCCACGTAGGCGAGGCGGTCGGCGCTGTAGCGGGCGGTGTGCTGGTACAGGGTGCGGATGCGCACCCCGCGCTCGATCAGCGGGCGGTCGCGGTCCAGTGCCTCCAGGAGGCGGTTCTCGGGGCTGCGGCGGCCGCCGGGCTGCACCGTGAGCACCTCGGTGCGGCACTGGCCGGTGGCGAGGTCCAGGGCCGCGTTGATGCGGTCCAGGCCCTCCAGGACGGTGATGGCGTGCGTCGGGGCGTCCTCGCGGGCGCTCAGCGTCATGAAGGGTTCGAAGATCTCGGACAGCACGATGGACCGGCGCCGCCGCTCGGCGATCTCCCGCTCGATCGGGGTCAGCCGCTGGGCCAGCGCGACGGCCGGCGCCACCGGCCGCAGCCAGCCGGGATCGTCGGGGTCGGGGTGGAGCAGGGCGAACTCCATCAGGCACGGAGCCGCCTCGGCGTCCGCGCGCGGGATGCGGCCGGTGCGCAGCGCGCTCGCGTAGAGGCGGCTTCCTTCCGCGCACATCTCTGTCACCGCGTGGGGATGTGTCGCCTCTGTCCCGTTTGTTGCCAAATCTCCACCCCCCAGGGTCCTGAACATGCAGGAACATGATGCACCGATCGTGTGGCGATGATGTGCCTGAATGAGCCATCGTCTAACTCGACGGGGGAAGAGGGGACTTTCAAGTGAGGACGAAGCCGACCATGCGTAACAGAATGCTTCGCTCGGCGCTTGTTGCCGCTCTCTCCGCCGTTGCGGCCGTCGGAACACTGGCGGGCCTCTCCGGTGCGACGAGCGCGCACTCGCCGGGTGACGGGGGGGCCGTGCGAGCGGCGGGCGTTCAGGACACCCGGTGGGACACCACGCCGGCCGACACCAGGTGGGACACCACACCCGCGGACACGAGGTGGGACGTCGCCCCGCTCGACACGCGGTGGGACTGATCACCATGACCACGCCTCCCGACGACCGCTCCTTCCGTCGTGAGATGGCCACCGCCTACCGCTCCGGCTGGCACTTCATCGACCTGGTCACCGCCATCCCCCACAGCGGCGACTCGTTGATGGTGACGGTGTTCGGCGAGCCGGTGGTGGTCACCCGTGACGAGGACGAGGACGTACGGGCGTACCGCTGTCTGCGCAAGCCACGCGGCGCGCCGCAGCCGGTGCGGTGTGCCGTCCGGTACGGCATGATCTTCGTCAATCTGGACCAGCGGGACCACCGTCTCGCGGAGCCCGAGGTCGCCGACCTCAGGACCACAACTGCCACCCCCCGCAGTGCCTGACGCGATTCCCCCGTCGTAAAAGATCGCCTCAGGTACTTCCCCCCGCAGCGGCGTCACCGTGACCTGAACACGGTGACGCCGCTGCAGTTTCTGCGCATATTTCGGGGTTTCGGCACTCCGGCCACGTGGCCGGAATTCTTCAGCCGCGTCCGAGCGCGCGTTCCACCCGGATCTCCAGGGCGACCCGCAGCGGGTTCTCCCGGGGCTCGCGGCCGTACCGCTCGGTGAAGCGCCGTTCCGCCTCCGCGACCGCCTCGCGGTCCTCGCGCACCCGCGCCCGCCCCTCCAGCGTGGCCCAGCGCCGGCCGTCCACCTGGCACACCGCCACCCGCGCGCCCTCCTCCCCGGCCGCCCGCACCAGCGCCGCCTTGGTGCTGGTGCCGCTGGTGATGACGCGGGCGATGCCGGCCGCGGGGTCCCAGGTCACGCACACCGGCACCACGTGCGGGCTGCCGTCCGGGCGCAGGGTGGTGAGCGTGCTCAGGTGCCGCTCCCGCCAGAAGGCGACGTACGACTCGTCCGGTGCGTCCAGGTCCACGGAGTATGAGGGCATGGCTGAAACCTAGCCAACCTGAAGTTCCCGGCGCTTAATTGAGCGCACCCGACTCAAGTTTGTGTACACTGATTAAGTCATCAGTGGAGCAGTGGCGGAAGGGGAGAACACGCACGTGGACGCCGAGCTGACCAACAGGAGCCGGGACGCGATCAACGCCGCAAGCCAGCGGGCCGTGACGGAGGGGCACCCCGACCTGACGCCCGCGCACCTGTTGCTGGCGCTGCTCGCGGGCCAGGACAACGAGAACATCACCGACCTGCTCGCCGCCGTCGGCGCCGACCCGGCGGCCGTGCGCGCCGGGGCCGAGCGCGCGCTCGCCACGCTGCCCAGCGTGACCGGCTCCACCGTCGCGCCCCCGCAGCCCAGCCGGGAGCTGCTCGCCGTCCTCGCGGACGCCGACGAGCGCGCCGGGGACCTCGGGGACGACTACCTCTCCACCGAACACCTGCTGACCGGTCTCGCCGCGAAGGGCGGCGCCGCCGGGGACGTGCTCCGGGAGCAGGGAGCCACCGCCAAGAAGCTGCAAGACGCCTTTCAGAAGGCCAGAGGAGGACGCCGCGTGACCACCGCCGACCCCGAGGGTCAGTACAAGGCCCTGGAGAAGTTCGGCACCGACTTCACCGCCGCCGCCCGCGAGGGCCGCCTCGACCCGGTCATCGGCCGGGACCAGGAGATCCGCCGGGTCGTGCAGGTGCTGAGCCGCCGCACCAAGAACAACCCCGTCCTCATCGGTGAGCCGGGCGTCGGCAAGACCGCCGTGGTCGAGGGGCTGGCCCAGCGCATCGTCAAGGGCGACGTGCCGGAGTCCCTGAAGGACAAGCGGCTGGTCGCGCTGGACCTCGGCGCGATGGTCGCGGGCGCCAAGTACCGCGGTGAGTTCGAGGAGCGGCTCAAGGCCGTGCTCTCGGAGATCAAGGACTCCGACGGGCAGGTCATCACCTTCATCGACGAGCTGCACACCGTCGTCGGCGCGGGCGCCGGGGGCGACTCCGCGATGGACGCGGGCAACATGCTCAAGCCGATGCTGGCCCGCGGCGAGCTGCGCATGGTCGGCGCGACCACGCTGGACGAGTACCGCGAGCGGATCGAGAAGGACCCGGCGCTGGAGCGGCGCTTCCAGCAGGTGCTGGTGGCCGAGCCGAGTGTCGAGGACACCATCGCGATCCTGCGCGGTCTGAAGGGGCGGTACGAGGCGCACCACAAGGTGCAGATCGCGGACAGCGCGCTGGTGGCCGCCGCGACCCTCTCCGACCGGTACATCACCTCCCGCTTCCTGCCCGACAAGGCGATCGACCTCGTGGACGAGGCCGCGTCCCGGCTGCGCATGGAGATCGACTCCTCCCCGGTGGAGATCGACGAGCTCCAGCGCGGGGTCGACCGGCTGCGGATGGAGGAGCTGGCGATCGGCAAGGAGACCGACCCGGCCTCCCGCGAGCGCCTGGAGCGGCTGCGCCGCGACCTCGCCGACAAGGAGGAGGAGCTGCGCGGGCTCACCGCCCGCTGGGAGAAGGAGAAGCAGTCCCTCAACCGCGTCGGTGAGCTGAAGGAGCGCCTGGACGACCTGCGCGGCCAGGCCGAACGCGCCCAGCGCGACGGCGACTTCGACACCGCCTCCAAGCTGCTGTACGGGCAGATCCCCGAGCTGGAGAAGGAGCTGGAGGCCGCCTCGCAGGCCGAGGAGGAGGCCGCGCGGGACACCATGGTCAAGGAGGAGGTCGGCTCCGACGACATCGCGGACGTCGTCGCCGCCTGGACCGGCATCCCGGCCGGCCGCCTGCTGGAGGGCGAGACGCAGAAACTGCTGCGCATGGAGGACGAGCTGGGCAAGCGGCTCATCGGCCAGAGCGAGGCCGTGCAGGCCGTCTCCGACGCGGTGCGCCGCTCGCGCGCCGGGGTCGCGGACCCGGACCGGCCCACCGGTTCCTTCCTGTTCCTCGGCCCGACCGGCGTCGGCAAGACGGAACTGGCCAAGGCGCTCGCGGACTTCCTCTTCGACGACGAGCGGGCGATGATCCGCATCGACATGTCGGAGTACGGCGAGAAGCACAGCGTCGCCCGCCTGGTCGGCGCGCCTCCCGGCTACGTGGGCTACGAGGAGGGCGGCCAGCTCACCGAGGCCGTGCGGCGGCGCCCGTACAGCGTGGTGCTGCTGGACGAGGTGGAGAAGGCGCACCCCGAGGTCTTCGACATCCTGCTCCAGGTGCTGGACGACGGCCGCCTGACGGACGGTCAGGGCCGTACGGTCGACTTCCGCAACACCATCCTGGTGCTCACCTCCAACCTGGGCAGCCAGTACCTGGTCGACCCGGCGCTGGACGAGGCGGAGAAGCGGCAGCGGGTGCTGGACACGGTGCGGGCCTCGTTCAAGCCGGAGTTCCTGAACCGGCTGGACGACCTGGTGGTGTTCTCCGCGCTCAGCGAGGCGGAGCTGGCCCGGATCGCCCGCCTCCAGATCGACCGGCTCGGCCGCCGGCTGGCGGAGCGGCGCCTCACCCTCGACGTCACGCCCGGGGCGCTGGCCTGGCTCGCGGAGGAGGGCAACGACCCGGCGTACGGCGCGCGCCCGCTGCGCCGCCTGGTCCAGACGGCCATCGGCGACCGGCTCGCCAAGGAGATCCTCTCCGGCGAGATCAAGGACGGCGACACGGTCCGCGTGGACCGCGCCGAGGAGGGCCTGAAGGTGGCTCCGGCCACGGAGAAGTCCCTGTAAAACAGGGCCCGCGCGTTTGCCCCGGGGGCTCGGGTGTCACTCGTCGAAGCGACGCGTGACACCCGCACGAGGGCCGCGTGTCCGCCCGTGGCTGACAGGCCGCGCCGGGGCTTGCCACGGACCTCCCCCTCTGGGGGAGGATGGCGGAATTCCGTACGAAGGAGAACCACGGTGAGCATCGACCCGTCCTCGATTCCGAACTTCGGGGGCCAGCCCGAGCAGCAGCCGCAGGGACCGGCGGGCCCCGTCCTCCCGGATCAGGACCTCGTGAAGCAGCTCCTGGACCAGATGGAGCTGAAGTACGTCGTGGACGAGGAGGGCGACCTCGCGGCGCCCTGGGAGCAGTTCCGTACGTACTTCATGTTCCGCGGCGAGGACGAGCAGGCCGTCTTCTCGGTGCGGACCTTCTACGACCGTCCGCACCAGATCGAGGAGAAGACGCGGCTGCTGGAGTCCGTCGACGACTGGAACCGGCGCACCCTGTGGCCCAAGGTCTACACCCACACCCACGACGACGGCACGGTCCGCCTCATCGGCGAGGCCCAGATGCTGATCGGCACGGGCGTCGACCTCAACCACTTCGTCTCCTCCGTCGTGAGCTGGGTCCGCGCGGCCATCGAGTTCGACAAGTGGCTCGCCGAACAGCTCGGCCTCGAGCAGGAGATCGACGACGCTGAGGACTCGGGCGGGGACGTGGAGTAATCCACCCACCCCTGACCCGCACACGGCCGAGGGCCGGGGCGCATCTCGCTGCCCCGGCCCTCGGCCGTTCCGTTCTCACGCCATGCGGCGCAGGCGGTCCGTGGCCTCCTGGAGGATCTCCGGCTTCTTGCAGAACGCGAAGCGTACGAACGGGGAGCCGGCCTCGCGGTCGTCGTAGAAGACGGCGTTGGGGATGGCCACTACGCCGGCGCGTTCGGGGAGGGCGCGGCAGAAGGCGAAGCCGTCCTTTTCGCCGAGGGGGCGGATGTCGGTGGTGATGAAGTAGGTGCCGGCGGGGCGGAAGACACCGAAGCCCGCCTCGGCGAGGCCCGTGGCGAGGATGTCGCGGCGGGCCAGCATGTCGCGGCGGAAGCCGTCGAAGTAGGAGTCGGGGAGGGCCAGGGCCTCGGCGACGGCGTACTGGAAGGGGCCCGCGGAGACGTAGGTGAGATACTGCTTCGCCGAGCGGACCGCGCTGACCAGGGCGGGAGCCGCCGTCACCCAGCCGACCTTCCAACCCGTGAACGAAAAGGTCTTGCCGGCCGAGCCGATCGTCACCGTGCGGTCGCGCATGCCGGGGAAGCTCGCCAGCGGCAGGTGCTCGGCGTCGTCGAAGACCAGGTGCTCGTACACCTCGTCCGTCACCACCAGCAGGTCCCGCTCGACCGCCAGCCCGGCGATCGCGGCCAGCTCCTCGCGGGTGAGGACCGTGCCGGTCGGATTGTGCGGGGTGTTGATCAGCAGCAGCCGGGTGCGGTCGGTGACGGCCGCGCGCAGCTCGTCCAGGTCCAGCCGGAAGCGGTCCTCGGCCGGGCGCAGCGTCACCGGTACGCGCCGCCCGCCGGCCATGGCGATGCTCGCCGCGTACGAGTCGTAGTACGGCTCCAGCGCCACCACCTCGTCACCCGGCTCCACCAGCGCGAGCAGGGTCGCCGCGATGGCCTCCGTGGCGCCCGCCGTGACCAGCACCTCGGTGTCGGGGTCGTACGCGAGGCCGTACTGGCGCTGCTGGTGCGCGGTGATCGCGTGCCGCAGCTCCGGCACGCCCGGACCCGGCGGGTACTGGTTCCCCCGCCCATCCCGCAGCGCCCGCACCGCCGCCTCCCTGATCTCCTCGGGGCCGTCCGTGTCGGGGAAACCCTGCCCGAGGTTGATCGCGCCGGTGGCCGTGGCCAGCGCGGACATCTCGGCGAAGATGGTCGTCCCGAACTCGGCGAGCCGGCGGTTGAGGTACGGGCGTGCGGTGGAGGTCATGCCGGCCATCCTCCGCCCAAGCTCTGGAGTTCCTCAACTCGGCTTTGGGGTTCTTCGGGGGCGGGCATCTCCCGGTCACCGCGCGGTGCGCGGTGACGGACGGGGCGCCCACGGGGGGTCGCTTCGGGGGAACGGAAGGAGGGGGGACGCCATGGTCTTCGGCATCATCCTCATCGTGGTGATCCTGGCCGGTGTGGCCGCGGCGCGGTCGCGGCGGCGGCGTACGTGGGGGGTTTCCGCCGGGAATGGGCGGTCGTTGCGGGGCGGCGGGTCGCGGTCGTCGGGGTCCTCGTCCTCGGGGCCGGGGGCGTACGACGGCGGGTCCAGCTGGTGGGTCTGGGGCGGGGACTCCGGGTCCTCTTCCGGCGGTGG
>NZ_WWKH01000523.1:0-3950 GCF_009865595.1 Streptomyces sp. SID1328
CGCCCGGCGCAGCCGGTACGAGTCCGGGCGCGGCTTGGGCAGCGGGGCCGGGGCGGGCAGGGTGGCCTCCGCAGCCGCGCGTGAGGCCGCCTCCTCGGTGAAGGGACGGCAGCGTGGGCACATCGGCTCCGGCAGCAGGGGGAACGTCCGTACCCGCAGGGTCTCCAGGTCCAGCTCCGTGACCCGGGGCAGTTCGGCGTCCGGGCCCTCGGCGGTGTGGCGGGCGGCGCCGGAGGCGATCAGCCGGTGCAGCGACCACACCGCGTCCACCGTGTGGTCCGGCAGCACCGGCCAGGCCCCGGCCGCCGTGGTCTCCGTACCGGTCTCCAGTGCCTCCCGCTCGGTACGGGTGCGCAGCCGCTGGCGGCGCATCGCCACACAGGTCCCGCAGGCCGGACCGGCCGCCGGGGTGCCGCCCCAGGGGCCGAGCAGCACGGCCTGCGCGGTCAGGTGCACGGTGGCCGGGCCGGCGGGGAGTCCGCTCTCGACGAGCACGTTGGTGTCGCCGATCCGGGAGACGGCGGGCGCGGGCAGCCCGGCGGCGGTGGCGCGCGCCGCCAGCCGGGAGTGGAGGCCGGCCCGCGCGGCCTCCAGCGCGGTCATCGTGGTCGTCATGTCCGGTTGCTCCAGCGGAAGATCCGGGTGGCGACGAGCCCGAAGACCAGGGCGAACACGGCGAGGCCCGCGCAGTCCAGCGCGATGTCGCCCAGGTCGCCCCGGCCGCCCATGGCGTCGGTGAGACCGTCGTTGAGGTAGTGCAGCGGCAGCACCTTGGCGGCGGTGCGCAGCCAGCCCGGCATCAGGTCGTCCGGGAAGAACGAGCCGGACAGGAACGCCATCGGCACCATCACCAGGTTGGCGATGGCCGCGACCGCCTCCGGGGTGTCCGCCAGGCTGCCGACCACCAGCCCCATGGCGAGGAAAGCGGTCACGCCCAGCACCAGCAGCGGCAGCGCCGCCCACCACGGGCCCATCAGCTTGAGCCCGAAGAACGGCAAGAGCGCGACGGCGGTGAAGAGCACGGTCTGCGTCAGCGCCACCCCCATCGCCACCGTCCAGCGCGAGGCCAGCAGGGTGCGCAGCGGGGTCGGGGTGCGCCAGATCAGCCGTAGCAGGTCGTCCCGGCGCCACTGCATCAGCGCGAACCCCACCGAGAACACGGCCGCGTTGCCCACGCCCCAGGACAGCACGCCCGGCGCGATGTAGTTGATGGAGGCCAGTCCGCCGTCGACCTTGTCGCCCTGGAAGATCAGGCCGAACAGCACCAGGAAGGCGAGCGGGAAGGCGAAGGTGAAGAAGAGGGTCGTCTTGTCGCGCACGCTCGCGACATAGGTGGCCCTGGTCAGTGCGGCGTAGGCGCTCAACGGTGATGCTCCGATCCGGTGCCGGTCAGTGAGAGGTAGGCGTCTTCGAGGGTGGGCGTGCGCACGGAGACCGAGTCGATGTCCACCAGGTCGCCGAGCGCGGGCAGCACCCGGTTCGGCACCGTCGTCTCGATGGCGAGGTCGGCTCCCTGCACGGTGGCCCGGTCCACGCCCGCGAGCGCGAGCGCGGCCTCGGGGGAGACCTTGTCGGCGGGTACCAGCAGGCGGGTCGGCGCGGCCAGCGCGCGGATCAGGCTGCGGGGCGAGTCCAGCGCGACGACCCGGCCCCCGGCGATGATCGCCACCCGGTCGCACAGCGCCTCGGCCTCGTCGAGGTAGTGGGTGGTGCAGATGATCGTCCGCCCCTCCGAGCGCAACGACCGCAGCAGCTCCCACAGTTCGCGCCGCGCCTCCGGGTCGAGAGCGGCCGTCGGTTCGTCCAGGAAGATCAGCTCCGGCTCGTTGAGCAGCGCGGTGGCCACCGCGAGCCGCTGCCGCTGGCCGCCGGAGAGATGGTCGATCCGGGCGTTGGCCTTCTCGGTCAGCCCGACCCGCTCCAGCGCCGTCTTGGCGGCCTCCGGTGCCATGCCGTACAGCGCGGCCACCGTGCGCAGATGCTCGGCGGCCGTCAGCCGGGCGAAGAACGCCGACGCCTGGGTCTGGACGCCGATCCGGGCCAGCAGCGCGATGTCACGCGGCCAGGGACTCCGCCCGAAGACGGTGACCGCGCCGGAGTCGGCCTCCCGCATGCCCTCCACGATCTCCACCAGAGTGGTCTTCCCCGCGCCGTTCGGCCCGAGGATGCCGAAGAACTCACCCCGGCGCACCTCCAGGCAGACGCCGTCGAGCGCCGTCACCTCCCCGTAGCGCTTGCTGACGCCGTCCAGGGCGACGACGGTCTCGGTAGCGGTGCCGCGCGGGGCGGCCTCCGTGCTGCTGTCGGGTGCGCTCATCTCACCTTTCCTCAACTGCTGTTCGACGGGCGGGACGTGCCGCCCCGGCTCGGAGGGGGAGGAGGCGGCCGGAGCCGCCCCGGTGGTACGCCGGTCCCGCAGGCGCCGGCCGAGACCGCCCAGCACCCACAGCAGCAGGACGGCGGCGAGCAGCGCGGGCGGCAGCGACCAGGCGAGCACCGCCAGGCCGTCCGGCAGCATCGCTCGCAGCGCCGCCCCGCACAGCACCAGCAGCGCCGCGCTCTGCACCGCCGTCAGCAGCGCGAACCCGCCGTACAGCAGCCCGAGGCGTGCCGGGTACGCGCCGAGGCCGGGACCGCGCCGGAACAGCGCCCGCACCGCGAGGCCGGTGAAGGTACGCGCGCCCTCGGACAGGGCGGTGACACCGAGCGCGTGCCCGAGCGCCTGGTAGCCGTCCAGCGGGGGCAGCGGGAGGAGGTTGGCCACGCCGAGGACGGTGCCGAGCAGCAGCAGCGCGCCCAGCGCGGGCCGGGCCTCGGCGCCGGAGGGGAGCAGCGCCCACACCGCGCAGAACGGCACCAGGAACAGCAGGTTGGCGAAGACGCCCGCGCACGCCGTGGCGACCTTCCGGGCCCGCCCGCCGAGGAACTGGACGTCCTCGACCTCGCAGTACAGATAGGTGGCGAAGCAGAACCAGCGCAGCCCGATCTCCGTGACCCGCCCGCCCCAGGCCCGCGCGAACAGCCCGTGCGCCAGCTCGTGCAGGGCCAGCCCGCACCACAGCACAGAGCCGATCGCGAACAGCAGCACCGGCTGGCGCGCCGTCTCCTCCGTCTGCCGCCACAGCGTCCCGGCCTGCACCACGACGGCGACGAACACACCGACCGCCAGCGCCGTCAGCACCGCGAGCACGGCCGGCCGGCGCGCGGGCGCGGTGAGCCGGTGCAGCCGGTCCATCAGCGCGGGCGCGTCCGCCACCATCCGGGTCCGCCCGGCCAGAATCCCGTTCGGCGGCCGCTCCCGCCCGGCCGGCGGTGCCGCGGCCGGGGCGGGGGAGCCCTCCAGCAGGCCCCGGCCGTGCAGCAGCCGGAGCAACTGCCCCCACTGCGCCTCCCCGAGCCGGGCACCGAACGCGCCCGCGTACTCCCCGCCGATCTCCTCCAGCGTGCGGGAACCGTCCAGCCGGCTGATCAGGAAGTGCTCCTTCGGCCCGAGCTCCAGCCGCCGCCCGGTACGCGGGTCCTTCAGCAGATGGATACGGGCCGCACCGCGCACCAGCCGGGGCCCCGCGACCAGGTCGGGGCGCACTCTGGGGCGACTGGCCAGGAACGTCCCGGTGGTCACCCCTCACCCCCACGGCGCCAGCCCGCCAGCGCGTCGCCCGCCCCGGCCTCGGCGCCCCGCGCGCCGCCGTCCCTGAGGGCGCGGCCGAGCACGTACGACAGGAACGCCTCGTCGCGCACGGTCGTGCTGAGCCGGTTGTTGGTCATGTGCAGATACGGCGAGAGCAGCATCGGCAGCGCCTGGGCCGGGTCGGTGGGGCGCAGGTCGCGGGTGCCGTCCCAGGAGCGGAACACCAGCGCGCCGTCCCGGGCCAGCGCGGCCGCCCGGTCGCGCAGCTCGGCGCAGTGCTCGGCCCAGCCGCGCAGGAACACCGGGAGCCGTCCGGTCC
>NZ_WWKH01000053.1:0-26031 GCF_009865595.1 Streptomyces sp. SID1328
AGCTCTCCGGCGGCCAGCAGCAGCGCGTCGCCGTGGCCCGCGCGCTCGCCGCCCGGCCGGAGATCATCTTCGGTGACGAGCCGACCGGAAACCTCGACTCCCGTGCCGGCGCCGAGGTCCTCGGCTTCCTGCGCCGCTCGGTGGACGAGCTGGGCCAGACCATCGTCATGGTCACCCACGACCCCGTCGCCGCCTCCTACGCGGACCGCGTGCTCTACCTGGCCGACGGCCGGATCGTCGACGAGATGCTCAAGCCCACGGCCGAGCAGGTCCTGGACCGGATGAAGGACTTCGACGCGCGGGGGCGCACATCATGACCGTCCTGAAGACCTCGCTGCGCAACTTCCTCGCGCACAAGGGCCGGATGGCGCTCTCCGCGGTCGCGGTCCTGCTCTCGGTGGCGTTCGTCTGCGGCACCCTGGTGTTCACCGACACCATGAACACCACCTTCGACAAGCTCTTCCAGGTGACGTCCTCCGACGTCACGGTGAGCGCCAAGGGCGCCTCCGACACCGGGGAGACCACCTCCGACACCGGCAAGCCGCCGGTGCTTCCCGCCGCGGTCGTCGGCAGGATCGAGCGGGCGCCGGGCGTGAAGTCGGCCGAGGGCACCGTGTTCTCCACCTCGGTCACCGTGGTCGACGGCGACAAGGAGAAGCTGTCGCCCACCAGCGGCGCCCCGACCATCGTCGGCAACTGGAACGCCAACGACGCCCGCACCATGAAGATCACCACCGGCGCGGCGCCCCGGGGGTCCGGCCAGATCATGGTCGACGCCGACACCGCGAAGAAGCACCACCTGAAGCTCGGCGACGACATCGGGGTCATCACCGCCGTCGGCACGCACCAGGCGCGCGTGTCCGGCATCGCCACCTTCACCGTCACCAACCCCGGCGCGGCGATCTTCTACCTGGACACCAGGACCGCCCAGCAGGCCCTGGTGGGCCGCACCGGCGTCTTCACCAACGTCAACGTCACTGCGGACCGGGGCGTCACCGACGCCCGCCTCAAGCGGGACGTGAGCACCGCGCTCGGCACCGGCTACAAGGTGCAGACCGCCAAGGAGGTCGCCGACGCCAACCAGCAGGACGTGAAGAGCTTCCTCGACGTCATGCGGTACGCGATGCTCGGCTTCGCCGGGATCGCCTTCCTGGTCGGCATCTTCCTGATCATCAACACCTTCTCGATGCTGGTCGCCCAGCGCACCCGCGAGATAGGCCTGATGCGGGCCATCGGCTCCTCCCGCCGCCAGGTCAACCGGTCGGTGCTGATCGAGGCCCTGCTGCTCGGCGTCATCGGCTCCGTGCTCGGCGTGGGCGCCGGGGTCGGGATCGCCGTCGGCCTGATGAAGCTCATGGGCCAGATCGGCATGCACCTGTCCACCGACGACCTGACGGTCGCCTGGACCACCCCGGTCGCCGGTGTGGTGCTCGGCGTCGTCGTCACCGTCCTCGCCGCCTATCTGCCGGCCCGCCGCGCGGGCAAGATCTCCCCGATGGCCGCCCTGCGCGACGCGGGCGCCCCGGCCGACGCCCGGGCCGGCGTGATCCGCGCGGTCATCGGCCTGGTCCTCACCGGCGCCGGCGCCGCGAGCCTGGCCGCGGCCGCCGCCAGCGACCACGCCACGACCGGCTCGGCCTGGCTGGGCCTCGGCATCGTGCTCTCCCTGATCGGCTTCGTGGTGATCGGCCCGCTGCTCGCCTCCGGCGTGGTGCGTGTTCTCGGCGCGATCGTCCTCAGGGTCTTCGGCCCCGTCGGCCGCATGGCCGAGCGCAACGCGCTGCGCAACCCGCGCCGCACCGGCGCGACCGGCGCCGCCCTGATGATCGGCCTCGCCCTGGTGGCCTGCCTGTCCGTGGTCGGCTCGTCCATGGTGGCCTCCGCCACCGACCAGCTCGACAAGACGGTGGGCGCGGACTTCATCGTCCAGAACGACAACGGGTCCGTCATCACCCCGCAGGCCGTCGACGCCCTCAAGAGCACTCCGGGCCTTGAGCGGGTCACCGAGTACAAGATCCTCCCGGTGACCATGACCACGCCGGACGGCAAGGTCTCCAAGAAGGAGTCACTCAACGCCGCCGACCCCAGCTACGCCGAGGACCTGCGCACCAAGACCGTCCAGGGCGACCTCGCCGACGCCTACGGCGCCGACTCCATGTCCGTCTTCGCCGGCTTCGCCAAGGACCACGGCATCAAGCTGGGCTCCCGCGTCGACGTCGCGTTCAAGGGCGGCCGCACCGCGAAGCTGACGGTCCGCGCGATCACCAGTGACGAGGTCGTGGTCGACAAGGGCGCCATGTACGTCTCCATCGCCACCGCGAAGAAGTACGTGCCGGCCGACAGGATGCCGCTCGACCTGCTCCTCTTCGCCACCGCCAAGGAGGGCCAGCAGGGCGCCGCGTACAAGGCGCTGAAGGCGTCCCTGCACGACTACCCGCAGTACACCGTCCGCGACCAGACCGACTACAAGCAGGCCCTCAAGGACCAGATCGGCCAGCTCCTCAACCTGATCTACGGCCTGCTTGCCCTGGCCATCATCGTCGCCGTCCTGGGCGTCGTGAACACCCTCGCCCTCTCGGTGGTGGAACGCACCCGCGAGATCGGCCTCATGCGAGCCATCGGCCTCTCCCGCCGCCAGCTCCGCCGCATGATCCGCCTGGAGTCGGTGGTGATCGCCCTCTTCGGCGCGCTCCTCGGCCTCGGCCTGGGCATGGGCTGGGGCGCCACCGCCCAGAAACTGCTCGCCCTCCAGGGGCTGAAGGTCCTGGACATTCCCTGGCCGACGATCATCACCGTCTTCATCGCCTCCGCCTTCGTGGGGCTGTTCGCGGCGCTGATCCCGGCGTTCAGGGCGGGGCGGATGAATGTGCTGAGCGCTATCGCCACGGAGTAGGGGGGAGTGGCGGGGGCCGGTGCCGGGAGCTGGGGGGCTCCCGGCACCGGCGTTCGCTGTCCAAGTCGGCCTTTTCCGCCAACCGAGACGGACGGGCCGGGTGGGAAACCGGGGTCCAGGGGGCAGAGCCCCCTGGTACGTCAGCCGCGGCACAGGCCACTCGGAAAGCAGGGTTATCCACAGCCCCCGCCAAGCCGCACCGCCGCGTCGTACGCTGGAAGACCCCCGGCCCGTACGACGAGTCGGGCGATTCGCGTTCCCACCCCCAGGACGGAAAGCCCCTCCATGAGCCTGCACGGTCTGCTCGACGCCGTCGTCAAGGACCCCGCCCTCGCAGAAGCGATCACCGCGGCCACGGACGGCAACCGCCCCCACATCGACCTCGTAGGCCCTCCGGCGGCCCGCCCCCTGGCGATCGCCGCCCTCGCCCGCGACACCACCCGCCCGGTGCTCGCCGTGACCGCGACGGGCCGCGAGGCGGAGGACCTGGCGGCGGCCCTCCGCTCACTGCTGCCCCCCGAGGGCGTGGTGGAGTACCCCTCCTGGGAAACCCTCCCGCACGAACGCCTCAGCCCCCGCAGCGACACCGTCGGCCGCCGCCTGGCCGTACTGCGCCGCCTGTCGCACCCGCGCCCCGACGACCCCGACACCGGTCCCGTCTCCGTCGTCGTCGCCCCCGTGCGCTCCGTGCTCCAGCCGCAGGTCAAGGGCCTGGGCGACCTGGAACCCGTCTCCCTGCGCACCGGCCAGACCGCCGACCTGAACGAGGTCGTGGAAGCCCTCGCCGCCGCCGCGTACGCGCGCGTGGAGCTGGTCGAGAAGCGCGGCGAGTTCGCCGTACGCGGCGGCATCCTGGACGTGTTCCCGCCCACCGAGGAACACCCCCTGCGTATCGAGTTCTGGGGCGACGACGTAGAGGAGATCCGCTACTTCAAGGTGGCCGACCAGCGCTCCCTGGAAGTCGCCGACCACGGCCTGTGGGCCCCGCCCTGCCGCGAACTGCTCCTCACCGACGACGTACGCGCCCGCGCGCGTGCCCTCGCCGAGGAACACCCCGAGCTGGGCGAACTGCTCGGCAAGATCGCCGAGGGCATCGCGGTCGAGGGCATGGAGTCCCTCGCCCCCGTCCTCGTCGACGACATGGAGCTGCTCCTCGACGTGCTCCCGAAGAACGCGATGACCGTGGTCTGCGACCCGGAGCGGGTCCGTACCCGCGCCTCCGACCTCGTCGCCACCTCGCAGGAGTTCCTCCAGGCGTCCTGGGCGGCCAGCGCGGGCGGCGGCGAGGCGCCCATCGACGTCGGCGCGGCCTCCCTGTGGTCCATCGCGGACGTACGGGACCGGGCGCGCGAGCTGGACATGATGTGGTGGTCCGTCTCGCCGTTCGCCGCCGACGAGGAGCTGGGCGGCGACACCCTCAAGCTCGGTATGCGCGCCCCCGAGACCTACCGCGGCGACACCGCCCGCGCCCTCGCCGACACCAAGGGCTGGCTCTCCGACGGCTGGCGCACGGTCTTCCTCACCGAGGGCCACGGCCCGGCCTCCCGCATCGTCGAGGTGCTCGGCGGCGAGGGCATCGCGGCCCGGCTGGACGCCGACCTCGACGAGCTGAGCCCGTCCGTCGTCCACGTCTCCTGCGGCTCGATCGACCACGGTTTCGTCGACCCGGCGCTCAAGCTGGCCGTCCTCACCGAGACCGACCTGACCGGGCAGAAGTCCGCCGGCCGCGAGGGCACCCGCATGCCCGCCCGCCGCCGGAAGGCCATCGATCCGCTCACCCTCGAATCGGGCGACTACATCGTCCACGAGCAGCACGGCGTGGGCCGCTACATCGAGATGGTGCAGCGCACCGTCCAGGGCGCCACCCGCGAGTACCTGGTCGTGGAGTACGCCCCCGCCAAGCGCGGCCAGCCCGGTGACCGGCTTTACATCCCCACCGACCAGCTGGAGCAGATCACCAAGTACGTCGGCGGCGAGGCCCCCACCCTGCACCGCCTGGGCGGCGCCGACTGGACGAAGACCAAGGCGCGCGCCAAGAAGGCCGTCAAGGAGATCGCCGCCGACCTGATCCGGCTCTACAGCGCCCGCATGGCCGCCCCCGGCCACGCCTTCGGCAGCGACACCCCCTGGCAGCGCGAGCTGGAGGACGCCTTCCCGTACGCGGAGACCCCCGACCAGCTCACCACCATCGCCGAGGTCAAGGAGGACATGGAGAAGTCCGTCCCCATGGACCGCCTGATCTGCGGCGACGTCGGCTACGGCAAGACCGAGATCGCCGTCCGCGCCGCCTTCAAGGCCGTCCAGGACGGCAAGCAGGCCGCCGTCCTGGTGCCCACCACCCTGCTGGTGCAGCAGCACTTCGGCACGTTCTCCGAGCGGTACTCCCAGTTCCCGGTCAATGTGCGCGCCCTGTCCCGCTTCCAGACCGAGACCGAGGCCAAGGCCGTCCTGGAAGGGCTCAAGGACGGCTCGGTGGACATCGTCATCGGCACCCACCGGCTGTTCTCCTCCGAGACCAAGTTCAAGGACCTCGGCCTGGTCATCGTCGACGAGGAACAGCGCTTCGGCGTCGAGCACAAGGAACAGCTCAAGAAGCTGCGCGCCAACGTGGACGTCCTCACCATGTCCGCCACGCCCATCCCGCGCACCCTGGAGATGGCGGTCACCGGCATCCGCGAGATGTCCACCATCACCACCCCGCCCGAGGAGCGCCACCCGGTCCTCACCTTCGTCGGCCCCTACGAGGAGCGGCAGATCGGCGCCGCCATCCGCCGCGAACTGCTCCGCGAGGGCCAGGTCTTCTACATCCACAACCGGGTCGAGTCCATCGACCGCGCGGCCGCCAAGCTCCGTGAGATCGTCCCCGAGGCGCGCATCGCCACGGCCCACGGCCAGATGTCCGAACAGGCCCTGGAACAGGTCGTGGTGGACTTCTGGGAGAAGAAGTTCGACGTCCTGGTCTCCACCACGATCGTGGAGTCCGGCATCGACATCTCCAACGCCAACACCCTGATCGTGGAGCGCGGCGACAACTTCGGCCTCTCCCAGCTGCACCAGCTGCGCGGCCGCGTCGGCCGTGGCCGCGAACGCGGGTACGCCTACTTCCTGTACCCGCCGGAGAAGCCGCTCACCGAGACCGCGCACGAACGGCTCGCCACCATCGCCCAGCACACCGAGATGGGCGCCGGCATGTACGTCGCCATGAAGGACCTGGAGATCCGCGGTGCGGGCAACCTGCTCGGCGGCGAGCAGTCCGGCCACATCGCGGGGGTCGGCTTCGACCTCTACATGCGCATGGTGGGCGAGGCCGTGGCCGACTACCGGCGCCAGCTGGAGACCGGCGAGATCGAGGAGGAAGCGCCGCTCGAGGTCAAGATCGAACTGCCGGTCGACGCGCACGTCCCGCACGACTACGCGCCGGGCGAGCGGCTGCGCCTCCAGGCGTACCGGTCCATCGCCTCCGCCAACTCGGAGGAGGACATCAAGGCCGTCCGCGAGGAACTCACCGACCGCTACGGCAAGCTGCCCGAGCCGGTGGAGAACCTGCTGCTCGTCGCCGGTCTGCGCATGCTCGCGCGGGCCTGCGGGGTCGGCGAGATCGTCCTCCAGGGCCCCAACATCCGCTTCGCGCCGGTGGAGTTGCGCGAGTCGCAGGAGCTGCGGCTGAAGCGGCTGTACCCGGGCTCGGTCATCAAGCCGACCGCGCACCAGGTGCTGGTGCCGCGTCCCAAGACGGCCAAGGTCGGCGGCAAGGCGCTGGTCGGCCGGGAACTCCTGGGCTGGGTAGGGGAGTTCCTGGCGTCGATCCTGGGCTCCTGAGGCGGTTTGCCCAGACGGCACGGACCGGTCGAGAGGGCTGGGGGAGCGGTGGTTCTCCCGGCCCTCTCGGCTGTCCCACTGCTGCCGGGGCTGCCTGGAGCCGGGCCCGCTGTCAGCCGGCCGCCGAGTGGAACAGCATCGCGGTGAGTGCACGGAAGGTGTCCTCCGGGTCCTCCTTTCCCAACTGGTGGTCCAGGTTGTGGCCGAGGAGCAGCGTGGCGTAGCCGTGGGCCAGCGACCAGGCGGCCATCCCGGCCAGCCGGGCGTCGGGGCCCCGGTCGCCGGGGTCGACGGTGGTGACGGCTTGGCTCAGCGCGTCACCGGCCAGGGCGCGGGCCGTGGTCAGCTCCAGGTCCTCGGCGCGCAGCAGCTCCGGGCTGAACATCACCTGGAAGTGCGCGGGGTGTTCGAGGGCGAAGCGGACGTACCGCACCCCGGCCTCGCGCAGACCGGGAGCCTCGCGCAGGGCGTCCGCGAGCAGGCCGAACCCCTCGGCGGCTATCGCGGTGAGGAGTCCGGTGCGGTCCTTGAAATGGTGCGCGGGCGCCGCGTGCGAGACCCCGGCGCGGCGGGCGAGGTCGCGCAGGCTCAGCGCGCCGGGTCCTTCGGCGGCGATGACGTCGAGCGCGGCGGACAGCACGGCCCGCCGCAGGTCGCCGTGGTGGTACGTCCGCCGGTCCGCGGACGTGGAGTTCGAGGGGCTCATGGCACCAGAATACGCGGAATCTAGTCATTGACAAGTTCTTTCGGCTCCGGCAATCTAGTCAGTGTCAAGTCCAAGGCGGCCGGCCGACGGTCGCGTCCGGGGGAGGAGAACGGCATGTCCGAGAAGACACTGGAGACGGTGGAGACGGCCCGCGTACGCCAGCTCTGGCACCTGCTGGAGCCGTTCCACGCTCTGCTCTATTACGCACCCGAGGTGGAAGAGGAGATGGCCGCCCTCGGGTTCGGCACCGAGGACCGCTGGCCCACGTATTTCCCTTTGCGCGCCGCTCCGTTGGGAGAGGTCGGCGCCGAGCGCGTGACCTCCGCCTTCTACAGCTTCAGCCCGCGCATGGCCGCCCGGCACATGGAGGGGGCGTGGGGCATCGCCGGGCCCCGGGAAGTGCTGGCGGCCCGCCTGCGGGGCATCGACCGCGCCTACCGCGCCATACTCGGGTCCGCTATCGAAGGGCCGGGTATGGCCGAAGCCGCCGCCCTGGCCCGCCGTGCGGCGGAGTCGGCCGGCACCGAGGGCCGCCCCCTCGCGGCGGCCAACACCGAACTCCCGTGGCCCGAGGCCCCGCACCTCCAGCTGTGGCACGCGGCCACGATCCTGCGGGAACACCGGGGTGACGGCCACCTGTCCGCTCTGCTCGTCGCCGGACTCGATCCCGTGGAATCCCTGGTGTCCTTCGCGGCGATAGGCGCCGCGTCCGTGGAGCGCTTCGAAAGCCGGGGCTGGAGCCGTGAGGAATGGGCGGCCGCCCGCGAACGCCTCGCGGCACGCGGCCTGGTGGAGCCGGACGGTACGGCCACGCAGGAGGGCCGCGCCCTGCGCCGCCGCGTCGAGGAGCACACTGACCGCCTGGCCGCCGCCCCGTGGCAGTCCCTCGGCCGGGCGGACGCCGACCGCCTGGGCGACCTCCTCGGCGACCACTGGGTCGCGGTCCTCTCCTCCGGTCTGCTGCCCTCCGAGTCGACCCTGGGAATAGGAAAGGTCTGAGCAAGGCGCACGAACCGTTGCAGGCGCTCAGGGCCCCGAATAACCCTGTACGCCCCTTCTGTTCCTCTCCATCAGGCGCGGCGCGGCCGTTACGGTGGAGGGCGGATCTCTCCGCCCGCGTCCGCGGACGGACCGGGGCGAACGAGGGGGACGCACGTGAAGCGTCTGTGGGGCGGGGCCGTCACCGCCATGGCCGTGATGACCGCCGTGACGGGCTGCAAGGCCGAAGAGGTCAACGGCTCTTCCGGCGCGGAGCCGACGGGCGCCAAGGGTGCCGCCCTGAGCGCCGTCGACCGACTGGACGTCAAGGGCCGTGCGCCGAAGACCGGTTACTCCCGTGAGCGCTTCGGCAGCGCCTGGGCCGACACCGACTCCAACTCCTGCGACACCCGTGACGACATCCTCAAGCGCGACCTGAAGGAGGTGAAGTTCAGCGGAGGCAAGTGCAAGGTCACCTTCGGCATACTGCAGCCCGACCCGTACTCCGGGAAGACGGTCACCTACCGGCGCGGCCGCAGTCTGGTCGACATCGACCATGTCGTCGCACTCTCGGACGCCTGGCAGAAGGGCGCCAAGTACTGGGACAGCAGCAAGCGCATAGCCCTCGCCAACGACCCGCTGAACCTCATCGCGGTCGACGCGAGCACCAACCGCGGCAAGGGCGACGGCGACACCGCGAGCTGGGTCCCCCCGCAGAAGAAGTACCGCTGCACCTACGTCGCCGCCCAGGTCGCCGTGAAGAAGAAGTACGACCTGTGGGTCACCTCGGCGGAGAAGTCCGCGATGAAGAAGATCCTCACCTCCTGCCCCGCCCAGAAACTCCCCGCGGGCGGCAACCCCACCAACGCCCCGTCCCGCTTCCGGGCCCGCTGAGACGGATCGTCATCACTCGTTCCGCGTCCATGTGTTGGTTCGGTTCGCACTCGATCATGTGACGGCAAAGATGTTCACAAGCTGCAAAGGAGTATTTATCGACAAACTGGTCCGGTTGAACAAGCGGCGTTCAAGAGTTGCGCAAGATCGCCCCTCGCGCCTGTCCACAGGGTGTTCACAACGGCAAGATCAACGGGCTTATCTGTCGCTTATTGATCGCTGGAGTCGAGCCCGTGCCTATCAGGCCACTCAGTCGACCTAGATCCGCACGACGTGCTCAACGTCTGCGGCGCTCTGTCGCCGTTGTCGTACTCACCGCGCTGGCACTGATGTTCACGACCGACCAGGCCCTCGCCGAGGGCCTGGAACTCGGTCGCGTCAAGTTGCCGAGCGCCAGTCTGTCCTCGTGGGCCTCCTGGTTCACCGACCCGCACTGGGGCAAACTGCCGCACCAGCAATCCGGCACCGCGGCCGGAAAGCGACACCATGTGTCGGCCGCCGCGACCCGCGCCCATCGGGGCGCAGGGCACAAGCCGGGGCATGGCCGGGGCGAGCTGGGCGCGTACAAGGCGCACAAGTCGTCGGCGAAGGCCGGGTTGAGTGCCTCGTTCCGTGGCTTCAACCCCCGGACCAGCAAGCGGGTGTCGGCCCGGTCGACGCAGAAGTCGACGTACTACCACAACGCGGACGGCTCGTTCAGCCGGAAGGTGTCCCCCTTCCCCCTGAACTACAAGGACCCCAAGGGTGAGTGGCAGCAGATCGACACCGCTGTCGCCCGTGGCCCCGACGGCCGGTGGGACGAGAAGTCCAACGCGGTGGACGTCGGCTTCGCGCCGAAGGCGGCGGACGACGATCTCGCCTCGTTCGGCAAGGACGGCAAGAGCGTCGGGTTCGCCCTCGAAGGGGCCGCGAAGGTCCCCGGAGTGGCGAAGGGGTCGACGGTCGCCTACCCGGAAGTGCTCCCGGACACCGATCTGGAGCTGACGTCCACGTCGGTGGGTCTGCGGCAGGCGCTGGTGCTGCACTCGGCGGACGCCGCGAACTCCTGGGTCTTCCCTCTTCACCTGAAGGGGCTGACGGCGGAGCTGAACAAGTCCGGCGGCGTGGACCTGCGGGACGCCAAGGGCAAGGGTGTCGCCTCGATCCCGTCGGCCTACGCGTTCGACTCGAAGATCGACAAGGTGTCCGGGGAGCGGGCGACGACGCACGCGGTGTCGTACGAGCTGGTCACCTCGCACGGTGAGACCGCGCTGCGGATGACGCTGAACCCCGCGTGGCTGCACGCCAAGGCGCGGCAGTTCCCGGTCACGGTCGACCCGGACACCTCGGTGTGGGACTACGTGCACAGCACGTACACGGAGTCGGGCTACCCGGTGGCCGACCGGTCGCAGGAACAGACCCTGAAGATCGGCTCCTACGACTCGGGATCGCACTCGGCGATCTCGTTCGTACAGGACTGGCGGGACAGCTTCGACGGCTCGGGTGTCTCCCTGGTCTCGGCCAACCTGCACCTGTACGACATATGGGCCTCGACGTGTACGCCGGAGACGTTCAACGTCGCGCAGGTGTCGGCCGCGTGGGACCCGACGGACGCGATGACCTACCCCGGCCCGGCGCACGGTGCCTCGATCGGCAGTGTCACCCCGACGGTGGCCAACGCGTGTGCCAACACCACCGGTGACCAGTCCGGTGGCGACTGGGTGACGGTGCCGCTGGACACGGCGGCGATGCAGAAGTG
Organism: Streptomyces sp. SID1328; assembly: GCF_009865595.1. Classification (NCBI taxonomy): domain Bacteria; kingdom Bacillati; phylum Actinomycetota; class Actinomycetes; order Kitasatosporales; family Streptomycetaceae; genus Streptomyces; species Streptomyces sp. SID1328. The sequence goes on from NZ_WWKH01000053.1 coordinate 11,029, forward strand.
GGCCAGCGGCACCACCGCGGACCACGGCCTGGCGATCTACGCCGCGACCACGGACGCCCTGCACTGGAAGCAGTTCGGCTCCATGGCCTACCCCGGTGACGAGCCGTACATCGTGTACGACTACACCGGTGATGTCGCCCCGATGGTGGAGGCGACCTTCCCGGCGAACAACTCCTCGATCTCCACGCTGACTCCGGAGCTCCAGGCGTTCGCGGACTTCCAGCAGAACCCGGTGTCGCAGAAGTACGACTTCAAGGTCTACAGCGCCTCCGGCACCCTGGTCGCGGACTCCGGTCTGGTGACCACGCCGAACTGGACCGTGCCGGCCGGCAAGCTGACCTGGAACACCTCCTACACCTGGACCGCACAGGCCTACGACGGGACCAAGTACTCCACGGTCTCCCCCTCCTCCGCGCTGACGACGGAGGTGCCGCAGCCGTTCCTGACCTCGGAGCTGTCACAGAACAGCAGTGACCACGGCTACGACGCCACCATCGGCAACTACACGACCTCCGACACGGACGCGTCGATCTCCACGGTCGGCCCGAGCCTCGATGTCGAGCGTGACTACAACTCCCGAGACTTCCGGACATCCGGCGCGTTCGGGGCCGGCTGGTCGAGCATCTTCGACGCCAAGGTCACCGAGCAGAAGAGCGCGGCCGGCGCCCTGACCGGCGTCGTCGTCACCTACCCGGACGGCTCCGAGGTCGGCTTCGGCAAGAACTCCGACGGCACCTTCTCCGCGCCCTCCGGCCGTTTTGCCATGCTGCGCGCGCAGACCTCCCCGGCCGGCTACACGCTGACCGACAAGGACGACACCGTCTACACCTTCACCCAGCCCCTGGGCACCGGTGTGTCCGGCATCTCGTCGGTGAAGGACGCCAACAACCGCTCGGTGGACCTCACCTGGACCTCCGGACACGTCACCAGGATGAAGTCCAACGTGTCCGGACGGTCTCTTAACCTGACCTGGTCCACACCCAGCGGCGCGACCGCGGCCCACGTGGCGACCGTCGTCACCGACCCGGTCGACCCGAAGGACTCCTCCAGCGCGCAGACCTGGACGTACGGCTACACGAACGACCAGCTCACCAAGGTCTGCTCACCGCTGTCGACGGCCAAGTGCACGACGTACGGCTACACCGGCGGCTCGCAGTTCCGCACCGAGGTGGAGAACGCCGGGGCGTCGGAGCTGTGGCAGTTCAACGAGGCCGGCGGCACCACGGCCGCCAGCTCGGTCGGTGACAGCGAGGGCACGGACAACGCCACGTACAGCGGTGTCACTCTCGGTCAGGCAGGTCCGCTGGCCGGGTCCACCGCGACCGCCGCGAAGTTCAACGGCACCTCCTCCTACGCGGAGCTGCCGCCGAGCCTGGTCTCCAGCTCCAACCAGCAGACCATGTCGATGTGGTTCAAGACCACCACGGCTCCGGGTGTGCTGTTCTCCTACTCCACGCTGCCGCTGAGCTACACCATGGCCCAGGGGCAGTACACGCCGGGCATCTACGTCGGCACGGACGGCAAGCTCAACGCCGAGTTCTGGAACAGCACCGGCGTCTCCCCGATCGTCAGCCCCTCCGCCGTGAACGACGGCGCCTGGCACGAGGTCGTGCTCGCGGGTGCCGGTTCGCTCCAGACGCTGTACCTGGACGGCGCCAAGGTCGGCACGCGCTCGGGCATGATCTCCTACAGCAACGGCTACCACAGCGCGCTCCAGAACCACACCTACATCGGTGCCGGCTTCCTGGGCGGCACCTGGCCGGACGAGCCCCACTACTCCACCACGAGCGACCAGGGCTTCCCGACCTACTTCAACGGCACCATCGCCGACGTCGCCCTGTACCCGGACGCGCTGACCGCCGACCAGGTCTCGCGCATCCACACCGCGGCCACCAAGGCGTCGCCGCTGCTGACCACCGTCACCCGCCCGTCGGGCAAGGCGTTCGCCGGCATCACCTACGACACCGACGCCGCCCGGGTCACCCAGGTGACCGACGAGAACGGCGGTGTGTGGAAGCTGAACCCGGCGACCATCACCGGCTCCAGCAACACCTACCGCGGCGCGGTCCTCGGTGGTGCCCCCAACCAGTACTACCGGTTCGGCGAGTCGGCCGGTGCCTCGACGGCGCTCGACGAGGTACGCGGCGGGACGGGTGCCTACTCGTCCGTGACGCTGGGCTCGGCCGGTCCGTTCAGCGACCACACCACCGGCGCGTTCAACGGCACGTCCTCGAAGGTGACGCTGCCCAGCGGCACGATTCCCGGCACCGGCCCCGAGTCGGTGGACATGTGGTTCAAGACCGCCACCGCCAACGGTGTCCTTGTCAGCGCCTCCAAGGACCCGCTGGGCACCACCACCCCGACCGCCTACACGCCCATTCTCTACGTGGGCAGCAGCGGCAAGCTGTACGGCGAGTTCTACTTCTCCGGCGGATCACCCAAGCCGCTGGGCACCACGGCGGCGGTCACCGACAACAAGTGGCACCATGTGGTGCTCTCCACGTCGGCGACCAGCCAGTCCCTCTATCTGGACGGCACCCTGGTCGGCACCCAGAGCGGCACCGCCGCGATGGGCGGCCAGCCCTACACCTACGTGGGGGCGGGCTACCTCGGCGGCAACTGGCCCGACGAGTCGCACAGCAGCAGCACGGACAACACCGGCTACGCCAGTTACTTCAAGGGCTCGATCGCCGAGGCCGCGGTCTACCGTTCGCAGCTCACCGGGGACGACGTCGACGCGCAGTACGACGCGGCGCTGAACTCCACCGGCCTGCTGCCGGTGAAGACGGTGACAGTGACGACGCCGACCAATGCCACGCTCAGCTACCAGTACGACGTCACCCACGGCAACCGTCTGCTGAGCGAGACCGACGCCCTCGGCAACACGACCAGCTTCGGTTACGACACGTCCGGTTTCGAGCACACGGTGACCGACCCGAACGGTTCGATGACCGTCACCGGTCATGACGTGCGCGGCAACATCGTCTCCTCCACCTCCTGCCAGGACCAGGCGGCGAACAAGTGCAACACCGAGTACTACACGTACTACCCGGACGACACCACCGCGCAGCTCACCACCGCCGACCCGCGCAACGACCAGTTGCTGACCGAGCGGGACGGGCGTTCCGCGTCGGCGAGTGACAACACCTACCTGACGACCTACACCTACGACTCGGCCGGCAACCAGACCGCGATCACCGGTCCCGCAGTGCCGGGTTTCCCGAACGGGCGGACCACGCAGACCGTCTACAGCGACGGCACCGCCACCTACCCGGCCGCGGACGGAGGTGTGGTGCCCGCGGGGCTGCCGGTGAAGACGGTCAGTCCCGGCGGCGCGGTCAACCAGGTCGCCTACAACAAGAACGGTGACGTGGCGTCCACCACGGACGGCATCGGACTGGTGACCTCCTACACCTATGACGGTGTCGGCCAGGTCAGCACGCAGAACGTGGTCTCCGACACCTATCCGGCGGGCCTGACCACGACGTACACCTACGACGCGGCCGGCCAGGTGACCAAGGAGGACGACCCGCAGATCACCGACCGGGTCAGCGGCGCCACGCACCGGGCGTCGACCACCACGGTCTACGACGAGGACGGCAACACCACCTCGCAGACCGTGTCGGACGCGAGCGGCGGCGACCGGCCGCGCACGCAGACGTGGACCTACGACGCCTACGACCACGTGGCGACCGAGGCGGACGCCAACGTGGCGGCGGGCGCGAGCTACGGCAACACCACGACGTACAGCTACGACACCTCGGGCAACAAGACCAAGGAGGTCACCAGCGCCGGCAACGAGACCCGCTACACGTACGACGCGGAGGGCAACCTGCTCACGCAGGGCCTGATGTACACGGGCGACCCGACCGACCCGCAGCCCGCGACCCTGCTGACCGAGTCCTCGCGGGCGTACGACCCTTCGGGCCGGCTCGCGTCGATCACCGACGCGATGGGCAACGTCACCGCGTACACGTACACCGACGACGGTCTGACCGCGACGGTCACGAAGAAGAGCGGTGACGGCAAGAGCACCTACGTGCTGGAGTCGGACACCTACGACGCGGCCGGGAACCTGCTCCAGTCCACCTCCGACAACGGCGAGACGGTCACCAAGTACACCGTCGACGCCGCGTCCCGGACCACCTCCACGGAGCTGGACCCGACCGGTGTGGACCGGGTGAGCACCGTCTCCTACACACCGGACGACCAGGTCGCCAGCGAGACCGACCGCGACGCCTCCGGCTACGACCGCACCACCACCAACACCTACGACGACATGGGCAACCTGCTCAGCGAGACGCTGTACGGGGACGCCTCGGGTCATCCGGCGGGCTGGTGGAAGCTGGACCAGGGCTCGGGCACCTCGGTGACCGACTCCTCCGGTACCGGCAACACCGGTCAGGCGAGCAACGTCACCTGGACAGACTCGTCCGCCGGTCTCACCGGGACGTCCACCGCGCAGGGTGTGGCGACGAACGGCCCGGTGCTGGACACCACCGCCTCGTACACCGTGTCGGCGTGGGTCAAGATGAGCTCGCTGCCGACCCACAACGCGACCATCGTGGCGCAGAACGGCACCACCAACAGCGCGTTCATGCTCCAGTACAACTACGCGCACGCCGGTTCGCCGCTGTGGAGCCTGAACGACACGAGCAAGGACGCGGCCGGGCCGACGTTCCCGGCGGCGTACTCCACCGCGGTTCCCGCCGTCGGTGCCTGGACCCAGGTGGTGGGTGTCTACGACGCCTCCAACGGCTCCATGAAGCTGTTCGTCAACGGCAGCCAGTCCGGCACCGCGGGCACCAACACCACTCCGTGGGCCGCCACCGGGCCGCTGACCATCGGCCGCGCCAAGTACGCGGGCGCCGACAGCGACGCCCTGCCCGGCGGCGTCTCCAACGTGCAGGTCTACCAGCGGGCCCTGTCCGCCACCGAGGTCTCCTCGCTCTACGGCAAGGGACGCACCGGCGGCACGGTCGGCTCGTCCACCGCGCAGACCACCAAGTACACCTACGACAAGCGTGGCCTCCCGTCGTCGATGACGGACGCGGAGAACCACACCACCGACTACAGCTACGACGAGGCCGGAAACCTCGCGCTCACCACCGCCCCGGCGGTCCAGGCGGAGACCGACGGCACCAACCCCGTCAGCGTCCGTCCGGTCACCACAAGCGGGTTCAACACCTTCGGCGAGGCAGTCGAGGAGAGGGACCCCAACCTCCTGGTCACCAGCACGGCGTACGACGCGGAGGGCAACAAGGTCTCCGAGACCCTGCCCTCGTACACCCCGGCGGGCGCCGCGCAGCCCAACGCCGGCACCACCGTGTGGACCTACGACAGCGAAGGGAACCAGACCTCCGTCACCACGCCGGGCGGCAAGACCACGTCGAACCTGTACGACCAGCTCGGCGACGTCGTCCAGACCACCGCGCCCGACGGCACCAGGACCCACGCCGTCTACGACACGGCCGGTGACCAGCTCTCGGCGACCGACCCGACCGGTGCCCAGACCCAGGCGACGTACGACTTCATGGGCCGTCCGCTGACGCAGACGACCCTGGAGCGCTATCCGTCGACCCGGACGCTGACCTCCACCAACTCCTACGCGGTCACCACCGGCAACCCCTACGGCGCGCACGTCGCCTCGACCACCAGCCCCGGTGGTGTGTCGTCCACGTACGCCTACAACCGCGCGGGCGACATCACCTCGGTCACCGACGGCGCCGGCAACACCACCAGGTACGCCTACGACTTCGAGGGCAACCCCTCGAAGACGACCCTGGCGGACGGCACCTACACGACGACCGACTACAACGCGTCCGGCGACCCGACGGCCACGCACTCCTACGACGCCGGCGGCACCCAGCTCTGGAGCACGTCGCAGAGTTACGACGGTGTCGGCAACATGACCGCCGCGACCGACGCCAACGGTCACACCAGCCAGTTCACCTACGACGCGGCCGGGACGATCACCCAGGAGACGCAGCCGGTCGACGCGTCGACGTCGATCACCACGACCTTCGGCTACGACCAGGCGGGCAACCGGACCCGGTTCACCGACGGCCGCGGCAACTCCTGGCGCCACACGTACACGCCGTGGGGCCAGCAGGAGAAGGTGATCGAGCCGACCACGGCAAAGTTCACCTCGGCGGCCGACTCGACCACGATCTTCGCCTACGACGCGGACGGCCAGGCGACGAACGTCACCCTGCCGGGCGGCACCACGACGTCGATGACGTACGACGGCAACGGCCAGCTCAAGACGATGTCCGGCTCCGGCGCGGACGCGGTCACGGCCACCCGCAGCTTCTCCTACGACACCGACGGCCGCGTGCTGTCGGCGGACACGGCGGAGGCGGGTACCGCCGGAGCGGCCGACCACCAGAGCGCGACGCACGACGCGTTCACCTACGACGACCGCGGTGACGTCCTCACCACGTCGGGCTCGGCCGGGTCGTCCGGCTTCGCCTACAACAACGACGGCGCGATGACCTCGCGCACGGACGCCTCGGGCACCACGTCCTACGGCTACGACACCGCCGGCCGCCTGTCCTCGCTCAACGACGCGGCGACCGGCACCCAGCTCACCTACTCCTACGACCAGCTCAACCAGCTCAAGTCCGTCAAGTACGGTGCGACCGGCCAGACCCGCACCTTCGGCTACAACACCGCGCACGAACTCACCACCGACACCCTGGTCCAGGGCGCGTCGACGCTGGCGGGCTTCACGTACGGCTACGACAAGAACGGCAACCTGACGTCGAAGACGACGACAGGCGTGTCGGGCGCGTCCAGCAACACCTACGGCTATGACTGGGCGAACCGCCTGACGTCGTGGAACAACGGCTCCACCAGCACGACGTACGCGTACGACGCCTCGGGCAACCGCATCCGCAAGGGGTCGGACGTGTACACGTACGACCAGCGCGATGAGCTCACCTCCGACGGCGTCCACACCTACGACTACTCGGCACGCGGCGCGATGACCCAGGAGTCGTCGGCATCGGGCACGCTGGCGTACAAGACGGACGCGTTCGGCGACCAGATCGTCGCGGGTGACCAGGCGTACAACCTGGACGCGATGGGCCGCAACATCACCGACCGGGACACCTCGGCCGGCGGCCTCACGCGGACCTTCGCCTACTCGGGCGCCGACAACACCATCGCCTCGGACGGCGACTTCACCTACACCCACGACACGGGCGGCGGTGTGGTCGGCGTGAAGCCGGTCGGCGGCGGTTCCGGGGCGCTGGCCCTGACCGATCAGCACGACGACGTGGTCGGCACCTTCACCTCCGGCGCGACCGCGCTGGCCGGCTCGGCCTCCTACGACCCGCTGGGCAAGGTGGTCTCACCGACCGACACGGTCACCGGTCACCTGGGCTTCCAGTCCGGCTGGACCGAGCCCGGCACGGGCGACGTGGGCACGGCCTCGCGCTGGTACAACCCGGACACCGGGCAGTTCCTCAACAAGGACAGCATGTCCTTGGACGCGGTGCCGAACTCGGTGGCGGCGAACCCGTTCGCCTACGTCGACGACAACCCGCTGGCGGGCACCGACGAGTCGGGCAACTGCTCCTGGTACGACGTGGTCTGCGGGGCGAAGAAGGCCGCGCACCATGTGGCCCACGCCGTCAAGCACGTGGCGCACAAGGTCTACCACGCGGCCAAGCACGTGGCCCGCAAGGTGGTCCACGCGGTCAAGCACGTGGCGCACAAGGTCGCGCACCACGTGCGGGACGTCTACCACGCCACGGTCCGGGTTGTGCGCCGTGTCTATCACTACGCGGCACGGCACGTCAGACGCGCGTATCACCAGATAGTCCACGCGGTGCACTCGGCGTACCACGCCGTGCGCAAGGCCGTGCACCGAGTGGTCCACGCGGTGAAGAAGGCGGCGAAGAAGGTCGCCCACGCGGTGAAGAAGGCCGCGCACGCCGTGGCCCATGCCGCCCGCACGGCCTACCACGCCACGGTGAAGGCGGCGAAGACGGCGACGAAGTTCGTCAAGAACCACGCCGCCGCGATCACGTCGGTCGTGGTCTCCACCGCGATCTTCGCGGGCTGTGAGGCATTCACGGCCGGTATCGGCTCCATCGGCTGCGCGGCCGTCGCCGGTGCGGCGGGCGCCCTGGTCGAACAGGGCTTCAAGTGCGCCGACAACGGCGGCGACGACTGCAGCGTCGGCGCCTTCGCGGGCTCGGCGGTCGAGGGCGCGGTGACCGGCGCGGCCGGCGGAGCCCTCGGCGAACTCGGCGGCAAGATCCTCGCCAAGGCAGCCCCCAAGGCCCTGGAAGTAGCCGGCGGCCTCTTCGGCAAGGGGGCCACGGAAGCCGGCGAATCAGCCACGGCCGACGCGACGGACGAAGCCGCGGCAGCGGCGAAGTCGGAGGCGTCGGGAACCAAGTCCCAGTCCCACTCGGACGAGGCACCGGCGGAGGAAGGGCCCATCACCTGCGAGACCCACAGCTTCACCGGGTCCACTGAGGTCCTGATGGCCGACGGCACGACCAAGGCCATCGATCACGTCAAGGTCGGCGACACGATCGCAAACTCGGTCCCCGGCGCGAAGGGTAGGGAGGCGCACAAGGTCACCGCGGTGATCGTGACGCGTACGGACCACGACTTCGTGGACCTGGCGATCAAGAAGACAGGCGGCAAGCGTGCGGTGAAGGCCGGCGCCAAGTCCCTGGCCAAGAAGGCAGCCCGCAAGGCGGCCTTCGGCCTGGCAGCGTCCGCTGCGGTCCTGGCCGCCCTGTCTGCCGGCCACAGCCACGGTGACACGCACCCGGCGACGACACCGGTGGCAGCGGTCAGCAAGGCGTCTTCGATACAGGCCGCCGAGCCGAAGCCCGCGCACCTGACGACGACCTTCCACCACCCCTTCTACGACGAGACCCAGTCGGCGTTCGTCGAAGCCAGGGACCTCAACCCCGGCGACATCCTCCAGACGCCGACCGGCACGGCCGAGGTCACCGGTGTCCGCCTGTACCACGCGAACACCACGACGTACGACCTCACCATCGGCACCCTCCATACGTACTATGTGGAGGCAGGCAGTACCCCGGTCCTCGTCCACAATATTTCTCTCCCCTGCCCGTCGGAATTGGAGGCGGGCCTCGAGAAGGCCAAGAACGCGAGTTCTTCGTTCGAACGTCCCGGCGGTATGTCCGGTCATGCAAAGCTGAGCGACGGCACGTCTCACGATCTTTCTTCGGGCGGTGACGGTCGCAATCTCCGGTCGGATTGGGAAGCGCCTCCAGGAACTACGGATGAGAATTTCCACCACCTGGAGAATCAGACGGCGGCGCTGATGCGCCAATCTGGGTCGCACGAAGCGTACTTGTACCTGCACAAGGCTGAAGGTGCGGCTTATGGGGCATGCAAATATTGCGTCTCAGCAATGCGAGAAATGCTGCCGCAGGGCTCTAAGCTAATGGTTATCTGGCGAAATGAGGAAGGGGCCATTAGGAATAGGGTCTTCATTGGTGGGGCCGATTAGCTAATTCGAATAAGTGTGACTGCATTACGAGCCACACTCTATGGGCGACGCCCGCACGACCAGTCGGAGAGGCTGTCGTGCGGGCGTCGCCCATTAGTGGAGTTCAGCTGCTCGGCCTTCCGGGTTCCGGTGTCGAGGGATTTGCCGTGTGCGCTATCATGGCCGGGTGATTGATCCTGCAGACATTAATCTCCCCGCCCTTCTCGGTCGCTGGTATGGGCCACCTGATTGTTCGGAATGGCAGGTTCCGGAGGGCTACCCTGGGATTCCTCATCCGCTTAGGGAATGGTACAGCCTCGCCTATCGCTGGGAGGGGATCCGGTCAGTCGAGCATCAAATTTATGAACCTCGTAAGATCCGATTGAACCAGGGGAGGATTGAGTTTGCTGCCGACTCGACCGGCGACTGGTTCTGGGCCGTTGATGCCGAGGACTCAAATTCCGTCTACGAAGCAGAATTGGGTGGTGAATGGAGGCTGGTGCCCGAGTCCCTCCCGGAATTTCTTATCCATGCAACGCTCAAGGAGGCTGCCATCTTGGCGAGCTTTGGTCGAACTTGCTCTCAAGTTCCTAACGAAATTCTTCCAGACGTGTTGGTCGGGGTGGAAGAGGTTGATTTCGGAGGATGGGAGTGGCCTCGCCCTGGTCGTCGAATGTTCATGAATGAAGTGCTGATTATGGAAATTGGTCCCGCAATGGACTTCAGGGCCCCGAGGCGCAACAGGGAGGGCTTCTCTTTCGTGAGAGCTTCAGGGATTTCCGCCGAAAGTCTCAGCCACTTGGATGGCATTTCTTCCGTGAAGTGGCAGATCTATTCGACTGTGGGCCGTCATGATTCGTAGGTGACTATCTCCCGCTTGACCAGACTGACACCAACCCGTGCGAATACGGCGGAACCGACAACAGGCTCCACGGCTATGCCAGATCCTGGGAGGACATGCTGAGTGACGATTGGTATGCAGGATGCCATAAAAGCATTTCTCGCATAGCCCTGTACCGCCGAGCCCCGCAAAACGGTGATATCTAGGCCTTTAGTGGCAGCGCTAGCGGCAGAAATAGCGAACGTCGGCGGATACCCACGGACGTTGGCTGCCCGCTAGATTGCCGCCGGCCTGCGAAGAAGCTGCACACCACCCTATGTGGAGGCTGGTGACACGCCGGTCCTAGTTCACAACTTCGATGCCGAGTGTGAACTGGCGAAGCTATCTACTCGGCCAGATCACACAGGTCCGACGAGTGGGCGCAGTACGCTCAGCGACGAGACCGAGTTGGTGGCAATCCAGCTACCAAGGCGACGGAGCATTCTATCACCGACCGGCTCAGGGGTCTGGGTAAATGGAATAGCAGGGCTGACTGGGGAGATGTCGACCACGTCGAAATGAAGGTGGTCGACATGATGGAAAAGCAAGAGGTTGATCACGCCGAAGTGGTGATCAACAATGAGGAAGGGCCATGCGTCAAGGCGGCACCTGCCCTTTCTTGCTCGAACACCTTGGACTCGCTGTTGGGTAGCAAGACGCTGAGGGTACACTGGCGTGACAAATACACGGGCGAGATGACGAGTCATCTTTTCGGAGGTAGGGGATGACGATCAAGGGGCTTGAGGTGCAGTTCCAGCCCGAGCACACCAAAACTCCCGCTCTACTCGCCAGTGCGGATGACGTGGATTCGTTCATCGACGCCTTGCTGAATGGGCAACATGATCGTAATTGTGCCGTGGTCTATTCGCTTGATCGCCCAACGATGCCATCGGGATATCGTGATCACGAGTTGGCGGTTGGGGTCGATAGGGTCGCCCAGGTGGGTGCACTGACCCTCGCGGCCGATGACGGTTACGTATCGAAAGGCTCGATGGATCGCGGGATTGGCGAATATATGCTCCTCGGGCATGTGCGGGAGTTCATGCCGGGCTCGGAAATTCCCATCGAGCTTGTCCGTCAGGCGGTGAAGGAATTTCTCAGCAGCGGCGGCCAGATTCCAACGTGCATCGAATGGCAAGAGGAAGAGTTCTAACTTTCCAATAAGCGCAGTGCCCTTAGTCGGGACTCGTGCCCCTAAGGGCGCTTGACGGCAACGCTGTCGGACGCCGGAACCCCCACCGCGGTTGACGGTGGGGGTTCCGGCGTCTCTGCGTGGTGTGGTCAGCGGGCTGGGACTGGGGCCGTTTCGTGCCTTCCGGAGGCGTTCGGCCTACATGCATTGAATGGCAGGAGGAGCCCTACTGATAGGGGAGATAACCGACGCGTATCGAGTGGGTAAGAGAAGCGACTGAAGTGATCACCGCGGAGTAGGCTACGACCCCCGTGATGGCGCCGTGGAGCAGGGGAGTCGAGCGGTGAGGCGTGGGATCGGCCTCGTCGAGGACGCGATGCCGGGCCCAGCAGGCTGATCGCTCGGGACCCACAGCCCGTCCCATCAACGCCGACCGGCTTCATCCTCACCTGACCCTCCCGCCCTCAAGGACGCCCCATGAACCCCCTCATAGCCACAGCCGGAATCGGCGCCCTCGGTTACGCCGCCGTCACCATCCCCCGTAACGCACGTAAGGCTCGGGCCCAGCGTGCCGAGCAGGCGGCAAAGGCGAAGCGGGTCGTCATTGATCCCGCCGAGTTCGGGCTCGTGCCGGGGGATCAGCTTGATGCCCGGTATGCCGGGCCCGATCCGGAGGCGGACGCCGTTGCCGCGGCGGCTGTTGCCGGGGACTGGCGGGTCGCGGCCAACTACCTGGCAGGGGCCGGGCGGGACTGGGATCTGCGGTGGTACCGGCTCGGCATCCTCGTGCACGCGGCCGTGGAGGACGACAACTGGCTGCTGGAGTGGCGCAGGGAGTACCCGCACGACCCCGCCGCCGCCCTCGTCCACGCCGACGCGCTGGTGGCATTCGCCGGCGAGGCCCGCGGGGCGAAGAGCGCGAAGCACACCACCGCCGAACAGTTCGACAGCTTCCACCAGTTGCTCGCCCAGGCCCTCCCCGCGTGCGAGGAGGCGGCCCGGATGGCGCCCGACGACCCGACACCCTGGGTCGCCCAGATCACCATCGCCCTGGGTCTGGGCTGGTCGCACGACCACTTCCGGGCCCTGTGGGCCGAGATCACAGCACGGGACCCGCACCACTTCGGCGCCCATGTGTCGGCCCTCCAGTACTGGTGCGCCAAGTGGCGCGGCTCCGACGAGCTGATGTTCACCTTCGCCGAGGAGGCCGTCGCCTCCGCGCCCCGGGGCAGCCTGCTCCCCGTACTGCGCCTGTACGCCGCGTTCGAGCACCAGTTCCGGGCGAACGACCTGTCCGTCTACCAGAAGCCGTTCATGACCACGGCCATCGACGCCACCCTGGACGCGGTCGACCAGGTACCGGCCGGCCACCACCGCCTGCCGACCGTCCGTCACCTGCTGGCCAACGCGCTGTTCCGCACCGAGCGCTTCGCAGAGGGCGTCGAGCAGTTCCGGGCCGTCGGCGCCTACGTCGGCAGCGTGCCGTGGAGCTACTCCGGCGACCCGGTCAAGGCGTTCGTCCACGCCCGTACCAACACCTTCATCGGATGGGACAAGGAGGGCCGCCCGGCGCCTCCGATCCGTGCCGCCCGCTGACCCGAAGCTGGTCGTCAGACCCCTCACTTAGGATCCGCGCATGTCGCTCGCCTCCCCGCTTCCGCCACCGGACTTCGAGATCACGTCCGCCCACCCCGAAGTCGCCTGGCTGCGGCAGGCGGTGGCCGCCCGGGACTGGGCGGCGGTGCGCCAGTACCTCGCCGGTCTGCCGCAGGGGAGCGACACGTCCCAGGTCTTCAGCACGGTGGCCGGGACGGACGGCGTCGAGCGCGCCCTGCGCGAGCTGGTGACGGCCGCCCCTGACGACGTGTTCGCGCTGACCCTCCTCGGCGCCCGGGAGGTCCAGATCGGCTGGACGGTCCGTACGGCCGCCCGCGCCGAGAGCGTCACCCGGGCGCAGTTCGCCACCTTCCACGCGCACCTGCGCACGGCCGAGCAACTGCTGATACGCGCCACGGCGCTCGACCCGTCCTACGCCCCGGCGTGGGCCGAGCGGCTCAACACCGCCCGAGGACTCCAGCTCGGCCAGAACGAGGCGCGCCGCCGCTACGACCGGCTGGCGAAGTCCCATCCCCACCACTTCACGGCTCAGTCCCGGCTGCTCCAGCAACTGTGTCCCAAGTGGAGCGGCAGCTGGGAGGCCGCCCACTCCTTCGCCCGTGACCGCATGCTCGCCGCCCCCCAGGGCTCCCTGAACGCAGGACTGGTCGCGGATGCGCACCTCGAGCACTGGCTGGACCTGGACGCGGGCGGTGAACGGCACGCTTACCTGGGGCAGGCCCACGTCCACGCGGAACTGGTCGAGGCCGCCGGGTGGTCGGTACTCCACCCGCAGTTCCGGCGCGAGCCGGGCTGGGTCACCGTCGCGGGCTGCTTCGCGGCCATGTTCTCCCTGATCGGCGACACCGCCCGTGCCGCCGCCCACTTCCGCGCCCTGGGCAACCTGGCGTCGAAGCTCCCCTGGAGCTATCTCGGCGACCCAACCGAGGCCTACACCCGGCACCGGGACGCGGCTCTCGCCCTGACGTCCCCCGCCACCGCGCCGAACCGAGGCCGTGGATGAACCCGCAGTCCGCCGTCCACCGCACCGAGGTCGACGGCATACCCACCCTCTTCACGTACGCCGCCGGGCCGGTGCGCGCCGGGCTCGTCTTCCGGGTCGGGATCGCCGACGAGACCCTCGGCCGGGCGGGGCTCACCCATCTCGTCGAGCACCTCGCGCTGTACCGCCAGGGTGTGGCGGACTACCACTACAACGGCGCGACCAAGGCCGCGTTCACCCACTTCCACGTGGAGGGCGCCGAGCACGAGATCGCCGCCTATCTCACCGGGGTCTGCGCCTCCCTGACCGACCTGCCCATGGACCGGCTGGAGACGGAGAAGGAGATCCTGCGCACCGAGGAGTCCCGCCGCGACTCGGGTCTGCTCCCGCTGTGGCGGTACGGCGCCCAGGGGTACGGCCTGGTCAGCTACCCGGAGTGGGGTGTGCGCAACGCGAGCGCGCAGGACGTGTGGCAGTGGGCGCAGAGCTGGTTCACGTCGGACAACGCGGTGCTCTGGATCGCCGGTGAGCACATCCCGGCCGGCCTCTCCCTGAAGCTGCCGGCGGGCGACCGGCGTCCGATGCCCGCGGTGACCTCGGGCCTCCCCCTCACGCCCGCGTACTTCTCGGACGGCACCGGCGGGGTCCTGCTGGACGCCGTCGTCGCCGACACGCCCGCCGCCTGGCTGTACTCGGGCGTCCTGGAGCGCGAACTGACGCGTTCCCTGCGGCAGGAGGGCGGTTACTCGTACACGACCGCGAGCGACCTCACGCCCCGCCGGGACGGATTCGCCGTCCTCGCCGCGTTCGCGGACGCGCTGCCCGCCAAGCAGGACGCGGTGCTCGGCGGTTTCGTCGACGTGCTCGCCGGATTCCAGGCGGGGCGGATCGCCCAGGCCGACCTGGAC
>NZ_WWKH01000524.1:0-4271 GCF_009865595.1 Streptomyces sp. SID1328
GGCGCCCTCGGCACCGGCACCGGACCTGCGGGCCGGACGCGCCTTCGGGGGCGTGGGCTCCGGGGCGGCGATGACCACGGCCACGCCGGAGGGCTCGCGGGCGCCCGTGATGGTGACCAGCTCGGGAGCGCTGGAGGTGACGCGGGCGGTCTTCGGGCGGATGCCGGCGGCCGACATGAGCTGGCTGACCTCCCGCTTCTGCTCGGGCAGCACCAGCGTGACCACGCTGCCGGACCCGCCCGCGCGGGCGGTGCGGCCGCCGCGGTGAAGGTAGTCCTTGTGGTCGGTCGGCGGGTCGACGTTCACGACGAGGTCGAGGTCGTCGATGTGTATACCGCGCGCCGCGACGTTGGTCGCCACCAACGCGGTGATCTCGCCGGTCTTGAACTGCTCCAGGGCGCGGTTGCGCTGCGGCTGGGAGCGGCCGCCGTGCAGGGCGGCGGCGCGGACACCGACCGAGAGCAGGCGCTTGGCGAGCCGGTCGGCGGAGCGCTTGGTGTCCAGGAAGAGGATGACCCGGCCGTCACGGGCCGCGATGCGCGTGGTGACGGCCTTCTTGTCGGTCTCGTCCTGGAGGTGGAGCAGGTGGTGCTCCATCGTGGTGACCGCACCGGCGGACGGGTCCACCGAGTGCACCACGGGGTCGGTGAGGAACCGCTGCACCAGCTTGTCGATGTTCCGGTCCAGGGTGGCCGAGAACAGCATCCGCTGGCCGTCGGGGCGCACCTGCTGGATCAGCCTGGTGATCTGCGGCAGGAAGCCCATGTCGGTCATCTGGTCGGCCTCGTCCAGCACCGTGATGCCGACGTCGTGCAGCACGCAGTCGCCGCGCTCCACCAGGTCGTTGAGTCGGCCGGGGCTCGCCACCAGCACCTCGACACCGCGCCGGAGGGTGGCGGCCTGCTTGGTGATCGACAGACCGCCGACCACGGTGGCCATCCGGAGGTTGACCGCGGTCGCGTAGGGCGTCAGCGCGTCGGTCACTTGCTGGGCCAGCTCGCGGGTGGGCACCAGGATCAGGGAGAGGGGTGCCTTGGGCTCGGCGCGCTGTCCTGCCGTCCGGGCGAGGAGGGCGAGGCCGAAGGCGAGGGTCTTGCCGGAGCCGGTGCGGCCACGGCCCAGGAGGTCCCGGCCGGCCAGCGAGTTGGGCAGGGTGGCGGCCTGGATGGGGAAGGGGGTGGTCACCCCCTGCGCGGTGAGCGTCTTCAGCAGTGCCGCGGGCATGTCGAGGTCGGCGAACTCAGCGACGGCGGGCAGTGCGGGCGTCGTGCTCTCCGGCAGGCGGAATTCCTGGGGAGCCTGGGGAGCAGACGAGGGCCGGGACGGCGACGAGCCGCGGTTCGGCTTCTGATACCTGCGGGGCATGCGGTTACTGCCTTCCTCAACACAGCACAA
The DNA here is from genome assembly GCF_009865595.1 of Streptomyces sp. SID1328. Classification (NCBI taxonomy): domain Bacteria; kingdom Bacillati; phylum Actinomycetota; class Actinomycetes; order Kitasatosporales; family Streptomycetaceae; genus Streptomyces; species Streptomyces sp. SID1328. Next base: position 1,396 of record NZ_WWKH01000524.1, read on the forward strand.
ACCGGGGTCCGCACCATGACGGTGCGGACCCCGGTGAGCGGAATACGCGTCCCGCAATTAGGCGGGAACGATGTTCTCGGCCTGCGGGCCCTTCTGGCCCTGCGTGACGTCGAAGCTGACCCGCTGGCCCTCCTGGAGCTCACGGAAGCCCTGGGTGGCGATGTTCGAGTAGTGGGCGAAGACGTCCGGACCGCCACCGTCCTGCTCGATGAAGCCGAAACCCTTTTCAGAGTTGAACCACTTGACGGTTCCCTGTGCCATGACTTTCTCCTTCTGATGGCAGAGGCCCCATCCGGAAGATGCCGGAAAACAAAATGCGCCCAAAGAGAAAACATTTCCCGTCAGGCGCACATAAAGTTCATGGGTACCACAACTGCAACAAGAGAAAGACTAGCACACGTGCCGTTCGGCGGGCGGGGGTGGATCTCGCGCCCCGGCGTGTCGGAGTCGATCTTCCGACGCACCATCGACGCCGGTCGGCAGGGGTGGCAGCATCGCGGGGTACGAAGATCCGACGATCACCGACGCCGTGGAGGACCCATGCCCGCCTACGCCGTAGCCCATCTCCGCGAGGCCGCGCCGCACCCCGAGATCGCGGAGTACATCGAGCGCATCACCGCCACGTTCGAGCCGTACGGCGGCCGCTTCCTCGTCCACGGCACCCAGCACGAGGTGAAGGAGGGGGAGTGGGCCGGCCATGTCGTGATCATCGGGTTCCCGGGGATCACCGAGGCGCGGGCCTGGTGGGACTCGCCCGCCTACCAGGAGATCGCCCCCCTGCGCTCACAGCACATCGCGGGCGACATCATCCTGGTCGACGGGGTGCCCGAGGGGTACGACCCGGCCACCACCGCGAAGTCGCTGCGTGAGGCGCTGGCCGACGAGTAGTCGTCCACAGCCGTGACCGGTTGTCAGTGCGAGTTGGTAGAACTTCCTGCGTACGCCGTGGACCGCACACGTTCGCGCCCATCGCACGTCAGGAGCAGCCCGCATGACCATCGGTCACCACTTGGAGGAGCTGTACGGCCTCCCCGCGTTCGCCTTTCCCGGCCCCGACGCGAAGGCCGAGCTGCCCGAGCCGGACGCCGTCGCGTGGCGGGTCGCCGGGGACGTGTACGACGCGGAGGAGGAGTGGGAGGACGCCTTCGCCCGTTTCCTGGCCACCGTGGACACCACACGGGTGCGGGCGCTGATCGTCGGCGCCTGGACGGAGGCGTACGAGACGGACTCCTCCGCCGTGACGGCGGCGCTGCTCGCCGCCCGCGACCGGCTGCCCGCCCTGCGCGCGCTGTTCCTCGGCGACCTCGTCATGGAGGAGGCCGAACTCTCCTGGATCCAGCAGAGCGACGTCACCGGACTGCTCACCGGCTTCCCGGAGCTGGCCGAGTTCGGCGTGCGCGGGGGCACCGGGCTGGAGTTCCCCGCGCTGGAGCACGCCGCGCTGCGCAAGCTGGTCGTGGAGACCGGAGGCCTGCCCGTGGAGGTCGTGAGGGGCGTCGGCGGCAGCGGCCTGCCCGCCCTGGAGCACCTCGAACTGTGGCTCGGTGACTCGATGTACGGCGCCGACACCACGGTGTCCGACCTGGAGCCGATCCTCTCCGGGACCCGGCTGCCAGCCCTGCGTCATCTGGGGCTGCGCAACAGCGAGATACAGGACGAGATCGCGGCCGCCGTCGCCTCCGCGCCCGTCGTGACCCAACTGGAGACGCTGGACCTCTCCATGGGCACCCTGGGCGACGAGGGCGCCGCCGCGCTGCTCGCCGGGCAGTCGCTGACCCACCTGGCCTTCCTCGACCTGCACCACCACTACATCACCGAGCCCCTCCAGCAGCGCCTCCGGGAGACCCTGGAACCGGCGGGCGTCCGGCTCGATCTGAACGAGGACGACGCGGACTCGTACGAGAACGAGGACGGCACCGTGCAGCGCTTCGTGGCCATCGGCGAGTGAGCGTCCTGCCATGAACCGGTGTTTCGCGGTGGTCGGCAACCCCGGTGGCCGCCGGGTCACCCTGTTCGCGGAGGCCGTCCGGGCCGCCGGGCTGCCCGCGCCCCGCGTGGTGCCCTGGCTGGACGTACTGCGCGCGGGTGGGGCCGGGTTCGGCGACGGGGAGATCGTCCGCGTGGACTCGCCCGGCGAGGACCCCGAGGTCGACCTCCTCCTGCGGGGCATGCCCGACCCGGCCCGCGTGGAGGGCACGGCCCGCTGGTACGAGCGCTTCACGGCGGCCCTGGGCACGCTGCGCGGCGGCATCCGGCTGGACGGCGCCGAGGACGTGGCGGTCATGTTCGACAAGCGGCGCTGTCACGCGGTCCTCGCCGCGGCGGGCGTACCGGTGCCCGCCTCGCCCACCTCCGGCGCGGCCGGTGCCCCGGTGCGCGGCTGGGAGGACGTGCGGGCGCTGATGCGCGAGCACCGGATGCCCCGGCTGTTCGTCAAGCCCGCGCACGGCTCGTCGGCCTCCGGCGTGCTCGCCGTCGACTCGGCCGGGGGCGGCCGCATCAGGGCCACCACCTCCGTCGAACTCGACCCAGAGGGGCGGCTGTTCAACTCCCTGAAGGTGCGCCGCTACCAGCGGGAGCGGGACATCGCCGCCATCGTGGACGCGCTGGCCCCGGACGGGCTGCACCTGGAGCGCTGGGTGCCCAAGGCGTCCCAGGGCGGCCGCGCCGCCGACCTCAGGGTGGTCGTGGTGGACGGCCGCGCCACCCATGCCGTGGTCCGCACCAGCGCCGGACCGCTCACCAACCTCCACCTCGGCGGCCGCCGGGGCGACCTGGCCGGGGCCCGGCAGGCGGCCGAGAGCGCCGGCCTGCGCTGGCCGGAGGTGCTCGGGATCTGCGAGCGGGCCGCGGCCTGCTTCCCGGACACCCTCTGC
>NZ_WWKH01000525.1:0-3878 GCF_009865595.1 Streptomyces sp. SID1328
AGCCGCACGCCAGCCGCCGTCCCAGCCCTCGGGCACGCCGACGCCCGCAGGCGCCGGCTCCACTGAACCGGAGCCGGCGCTGCCGGCGTTCCCGGCGGCGGGCGGCCGGGGCCGACGCACCCTGTCTCGCCATCCCATGCGGTCAACCGCCTTCGTTCACGCGGGTGTTGATGCGGGCGATCTCGGTGACCCACTCCTGGCGCTCGGCATGGGTGAGGTCGAGGATCTCCTCGCGGCTCCAGTGGAAGTGGTAGGCGACGTACGCGATCTCCTCCCGCAGCCGGGAAGGCGCGTACGTCACGATTCCCCCAGGCGCCCACCCGAGAGGTAGACCTCGAAGCCGCCCTCGCAGTGCGGGCAGGTGACCGCCGCACGCGTGTGGCCCTCGCTGTTGACGCGCCGGTAGAAGTCCTGGAGGAACGCGACATCGGTCGCGTACATCCGCTCCACGATCCCCGCGTGCACATCGGTGACCGTGCCGATCCGGGTGATCACCTGGCTGAGCAGCACGACACTGAGGTACTCGGGGTTCTCCTTGACCCGCAGGTCGATCTGCGGGCGCAGCTCGTCGCGGGCCGTGGCCAGCCGCATCGAGCCGTGCCGGTGCACGGTGCCCGCCTCGTCGACGTACCCGCGCGGCAGCTCGAACTCGAACTCCGTGCGCAGCGCGGGTTCCTGGCGCGGCGGCGCCGCGGGCGTGAACGGCTTGGACACCGCCTCCGCCTCGTCCTTCGCGGGAGCCGTCGCCTGGAGGATCTCGTCCAGGTTGCCCGCGGTCACCGTACGGCGCCTCATTCGACGATGATCTCCTCGAACACGATGGTCACGGACTCGGTGGCGGCCGACGACTCGCCCGCCTTGAGGGACGGGCCCTCCCACTTGGACGCCCAGCCCTGCATGAGCTGGATGCGCCGCACGGTCTCACCGGTGGAGTCCTTGATCTCGATGGTGAGATTCTGCCGCGCCGTGTCCACCGCGCCGTTGTTCAGCGTCTCCTTGATCCACGAGGTGAACTCGCTGCTCTGGTCGAGTCCCCGGGTGATCGTGATCTCGCCGGCCTGGCGGGCGCCCGGCTGCTTGCGGATGATCTGCTTGCCCTCGGAGCTGACCTGCCGGACCTCGACCACCTCCTCCTCGACGCTCAGGCCGCTGATCTCCTGGATGGATTCGACCAGGTAGCCGCCGAGCTGGACGCCGAAGATATGGGTGGAAAGAGCATCGCCCTCAGCCATGACTGTCTGTCACCTTTCTGGGTGGATAAGTGCCGGAAGCGACGGTGGTCACTCGTCGACGAAGCTGGTGCTGTCGGAGAACTGCGCGAGCCGGAACACCACGAACTCGGCCGGCTTGACCGGCGAGACGCCGATCTCACAGACCACGCGTCCCTGGTCGATGGACTCCTGCGGGTTGTTGTCCCGGTCGCACTTGACGTAGAACGCCTCCGCCGCCGTGCGCCCGAACAGCGCGCCCCGGCGCCACTCCTCGGTGAGGAAGGCGCTGACGTTGCGCCGGATGCTCGACCAGAGCCGGTCGTCGTTCGGCTCGAACACCACCCACTGGGTGCCGAGCAGGATCGACTCCTCCAGGTAGTTGAAGAGCCGGCGCACGTTCAGGTAGCGCCACGCCGGGTCGGAGGAGAGGGTGCGCGCACCCCAGACCCGCACACCCCGGCCGGGGAAGGTACGAATGCAGTTCACGCCGATCGGGTTGAGCAGGTCCTGCTCGCCCTTGCTCAGCCGCAGCTCCAGGTCGACCGCGCCGCGGATCACCTCGTTCGCGGGCGCCTTGTGCACCCCGCGCTCGGTGTCGCTGCGGGCCCACAGGCCGGCGACGTGGCCGCTCGGCGGGACGGTGATGTTGCGCCCGGCCGCCGGGTCCAGCACCCGGACCCAGGGGTAGTACAGGGTGGCGTAGCGGGAGTCGTAACCCGCTTCGTCGTTGCGCCAGTTGCGGACCGCCTGCGCGGAGAGGCCGGGCGGGGCGTCGAGGACGGCGACGCGGTCGCCCATCTGCTCGCAGTGCGAGATGACGGCGAGCTGCACCGTGCGCAGGCCCTCGGCGTCGATGTCACCGCGCTGGTAGGCGCTCATCAGGTCGGGGACGGCGACCATGGTGATCTCGTCCACGCTCTCCAGACCGGCGAAGCCGGTGCGCGCGTCGGCGTCACCGACGTACTCGGCCGGGTCCAGCCGGGCCACCTGGCCGGAGGCCGAGGGCGCGGGCGCGGCCGGGGCGTCCGGCACGGCGATCGTCTGCGCGGCCGGCCGGGTCTGGTTCCCGCCGCGCTGCTCGCTCACCTCGATCAGCTTGGAGTTGCGGGCCTGGGTGGGCAGGTAGCCCTTGACGTTCCGGCGGGTCGAGGCGTCGTAGGTCTCGGCCACCTGCTCGCCCTGGCGGACCAGGACGCGGAAGCGGTCCTCCGGCGGGTTCTCGCCCTCCGGGTCGGCGATCTCGATGGACACGCCGGTCACGCCGGGCTTGGCCGCGATCTGGAAGCCGCCCACCTCGACGGCGAGCGCCGCCTGCTCGGGCCGCGCGCCTGCGCCGTTCCCGGCCGGGGCGGAGGAGTCGTCGGCGGAGCCGCCGATGCGCACGACGTAGGCGGAGCCGCCGCCGTTGGCGAAGTAGCCGTAGACGGAGTGCGGCAGGTACGCGCCCTGCACGAAACCGCCGAAGATCCGGCTGTACTGGTCCCAGCTCGTCACCAGCGTGGGCTCGTGGAACGGGCCGTCCTCGGCGAAGCCGACGAACGCGGCGACCGCGGTGCCCACACCCTCGATCGGGCGAGCACCGGACTGCACCTCCTCCACGTAAACACCTGGGGTGAGGTACGTCGGCATGCTCGCTCCTTCACGGGTCCTGCGGTCCGGGTCTCCTCCACCCTTTCCTCGGACCGTGCCCCGCGGCAGGGGACATCGGGCCCTGCCCGAGGGCAGCCCGGCTGCCCGCGCGGGCGGGCACGCCGCACCTCGCGTGCAGGGTCAGGCGGCCGTGACCTGCGCGAGCCAGGGACCGAACTCGGCGGCCAGCACCAGCCGGCCGAGCTTGCGGTACTCCTGCGCGACCGACTCCACCACCTGCCGCATCGTCAGCTCATTCCCCGAATCCGCCGCGAGATACGCGGCCGTCACCGCACACGACCGGATCGAGCCGCCCGCCAGCTCGAACCGGTCCGCGCAGAACGTGAGGTCGACGTCCTCGGCGCGCGGCAGCCGCTCGCCCAGACACCGCTCCCACAGCGCGAGCCGCTGCGCCGCGTCGGGCATCGGGAAGTCGGCCACCACGTCGAGCCGCCGGGTGAACGCCTCGTCCAGGTTGGCCCGCAGGTTGGTGGTCAGCACGGCGATGCCGTCGAAGGACTCCATCCGCTGGAGCAGGTACGCCGACTCGATGTTGGCGTGCCGGTCGCGGGCGTCCTTCACCTCGGAGCGCTTGCCGAAGATCGCGTCCGCCTCGTCGAACAGCAGCACCGCGTTGACCGCCGACGCCTCGGTGAAGATGCGCTCCAGGTTCTTCTCGGTCTCGCCGATGTACTTGTCCACCACGGTCGACAGGTCGACCACGTACAGGTCCATGCCCAGGTCGGTGGCGACCACCTCGGCGGACATCGTCTTGCCGGTGCCGGACTCCCCGGCGAACAGCGCGATCACGCCACGCCCGCGGCCGCCGCCCGGCCGCATCCCCCACTGGCCGAGCACCTGGTCGCGGTGGCGGGCGCGCACCGCGAGTTCGCGCAGGCCCCTCAGGGTCCTCGGCGGCAGCACCAGGTCGTCCCAGCCGACCGCGGGCTCCACCCGGCGCGCGAGGCGGGCCAGCCCCGCGCCGTTCTGCGCCCGCACGGCGGCCCGTACGTCCTCGGGGGCCACCGGGCGCCCGGC
>NZ_WWKH01000526.1:0-12579 GCF_009865595.1 Streptomyces sp. SID1328
TGACCCTCGCGGCGGCCGGGCGGATCGCGGAGACGGTACCGGCCGCCGCCTGCCTCTCCCGCGTCGCGGACTCCGCGCCCGCGCTCGCCGGGGCGCTCTGCGGGGCGCTGGGCGGCGGGGAGTGCGTACCGGAGGCGTGGCGGCAGTCCTGCAGGACCCTGTCCGGCTGCGCGCTGCCCCGGCTGACCGGCACCGATCTGGTGGAACTCGCCGGGCTGCTGGAAGCCACCCAACGGACCCGAGCAGGGGGATGATGCGGGCATGACGCCGAAAAGTGATGAAATCTCAAATTCCGGTGCAATCGGTCTGGACGAACGGATCACCGGCGCCCTGCTCGGAGCCGCCGTGGGCGACGCGCTCGGCGGACCGGTGGAGGGCTACAGCCCGGACCAGATCGTGGAGCGCCACGGCGGCCGGGTGCACGGGATCGTCGGCCCCTGGAACGGCGACGACTGGCGCACCGCCCGCCCGATCGCGCCGTACCACAAGGGTGACGGACACGTCACCGACGACACCCTCATGACGCACGCGCTGATCCGGGTCTACGCCCGCGTCCGGGACCACCTCGACGCGTACGCCGTCGCGGAGCACCTGGTGCCGGACCTGATGACCGAGCCGCGCTGGATTCCCGAGCTGGAGGCGGAGGCGCTGCCGCTGCAGCGGATCTTCCTCGCGGAGAAGTGGCTGGTGGCCCGGATCGCGTACGGGCACGTGGATCCGCGCGAGGCGGGCACCGGCAACATCGTCAACTGCGGTGCGGCGATGTACATGGCCCCGGTCGGCCTGGTCAACGCGGCCAACCCGGCGGGCGCCTACGCCGAGGCGCTGGACGTCGCCGGCGCCCACCAGTCGTCGTACGGCCGGGAGGCGGCCGGGGTGTTCGCGGCCGCCGTGGCCGCGGCCTGCGCGCCGGGAGCGACCCCGGACTCGGTGGTGGCCGCCTGCCTGGCGCTGGCCAAGGACGGCACCCGCGAGGCCATCGAGAAGGTCTGCGAAGCGGCCGCCAGGCACGGCGACTTCGAGTCGGCGCTGCTCCCCCTGCGCCAGGCGGTCGCCCCGTACGACACCGTCGGCCCCGACTACCGCGCCCCCTCGCTCGGCGCCCGCCGTCCCTCCCGGCTGCACTCGATCGAGGAACTGCCCGTCGCGCTCGGCATGCTGGTGGTCGCCGGCGGCGATCTGCGGCACGCGGTACTCGGCGCGGTCAACTACGGACGGGACTGCGACTCGATCGCCACCATGGCCGGCGCTCTCGCGGGCGCGCTCGGCTCGCCGGTGCCCGAGGAGTGGGCGAAGACGGTCGCGGAGGCGAGCCGCCTGGACCTGTGGGCCCCGGCCCGCGAACTGACCGAGGTCGCCCGCGAGGTCTTCGTCCGGGACACCGAACGGCGCCGGGCGCACGAGCGGGCGTTCGCCGCGCTGGGAGGCCGGGCATGCTGCGACTGACCTGGGTGCAGCCCGAGGACCTGGTCGGCCACGAGCTGCGCCAGGCGCGCCTGGACGGCCGCAACGCCACCCGGATCGAGGCGCGCTGGCGCGCGGCGGGCGGCGCGGACGCCCCCGAGCGCGCCGGAGCCTCACCGGAGCCCGTCTCCCGCTACCTGCGGCTGCTGGCCGAGGACCTGCTGGACGAACTGGCCGAGCTGCCCAGCGACTTGGCCGAGCTGGAGCCGACCGCGCTGGACCGGATCACGGCCCTGTGCCCCGACTGGCCCGCCTCCCCCGCCCTGCGCACCGCCCCCGCGCCGGACGCGCTGGAGGCCGCCTGGCTGGGCCGGGCCGTCGGCTGCCTGCTCGGCAAGCCGGTGGAGAAGCTCCCGCTGGACGGTATCCGGGAGCTGGCCCGCGCCACCGGCAACTGGCCGCTGACCACGTGGTTCACCGCGAAGGGCGTGCCCGGGGACCTGCTCGCCCGGCACCCCTGGAACCGCCGCTCCGCCCCGACCTCGCTGGCCGAGAACATCGACGGCATGCCGGAGGACGACGACCTCAACTACCCCCTCCTGGGCCTGCTGCTGCTCCGCCGCCACGGCCGCGCCTTCACCACCGACGACGTGGCCCGGCTCTGGCTGGACGAACTCCCGCCCGGCCGCGCCTTCACCGCCGAGCGCATCGCCCTGCGCAACCTCCTCGCCGGGGTCGAGCCCCCGCACACCGCCCGGTTCCGCAACCCGTTCCGGGAGTGGATCGGCGCCCTGATCCGGGCCGACGTGCACGGCTGGACCAACGCGGGCGATCCGGGGGCGGCAGCCGCGCAGGCACACCGGGACGCGGTCCTCACCCACACCTCCGCCGGCGTGCACGCGGCGATGTTCGCGGCCGCCGTCATCGCCGCCGCAGCCACCGGCACCCAGGACGTGCACGCCTGTCTGCGCACCGGCCTCACGGTGGTCCCGCCCGCCTCCCGGCTGGCCCGCGCCGTGAACCACGCCGTGCGACTGGCCGAGGAGCACGAGGACTTCGACGACGTGGTGGACGCCCTGCACGCCCTGCACGGCCCCGGCCACCACTGGGTGCACGCCCTGCCCAACACCGCCCTGACCGCCGCCGCCCTCACCCACGCCGACGGCGACTTCACCGGCTCGGTCTGCCGGGCGGTGTCGGGCGGATGGGACACCGACTCCAACGGCGCCGCCGCCGGCTGCGTCGCGGGCCTCCTGGCGGGCGCCCCCGACGCGCTGCCCGAGCGCTGGCGGGCCCCGCTGAAGAACCGGCTCGCCAGCACGGTCGCCGACTTCGACGGCACCGGTTTCGACACCCTCGCCCGACTCACCCACCTGGAGGCGACCCGCCCATGACCCACATCGTCGTGCTCGGCAGCACGAACATGGACCTCGTCACCTATGTCGCCCGGGCCCCGCAGCGCGGCGAGACCGTCACCGGCCGGGAGTTCCGCACCGTCCCCGGCGGCAAGGGCGCCAACCAGGCGATGGCCGCCGCCCGCGCGGGCGCCACGGTGTCGCTGATCGGCGCGGTCGGCAACGACGCGTACGGCGTCCGGCTCCGCGACAACCTCGAACACTCCGGTGTGGACACCGACTTCCTCCGTACGGTGGAGGGCCCGTCCGGCACCGCGCACATCGTGGTGGACGACGAGGGCAACAACGCCATCGTCGTCGTCCCCGGCGCCAACGGCACCGTCGACCACCTCTCCCCCGGCGACGAGGGCCTGATCGCCTCCGCCGACGCCCTGCTGCTCCAGCTCGAAGTACCGCTCCCGGCCGTGATCGCGGGCGCGGAGGCCGCCCGGCGCCACGGCGTCCGTACGGTCCTCACCCCCTCCCCCGCCCAGCCGCTGCCGGAGGAGCTGCTGAGCGTGACCGACGTGCTGGTGCCCAACGAGTACGAGGCCGTCACCCTCACCGGGCGCACCGACCCCCTCGACGCGGCCGTCGGCCTGCTCGACCTGGTCCCGGAGGTGGTTCTCACCCTGGGCGAGGCGGGCGTGCTGTACGTGTCCCGCGACACGGAGCCGCTCGCGGTGCCCGCGCATCAGGTCGCCGCGATCGACTCCACCGGCGCGGGGGACACCTTCGCCGGGGCGTACGCGGTCGCCGTCGCCGAGGAGAAGCCGCTGCGGGAGGCGCTGTCCTGGGCGGCGGCCGCGGCCGCGCTGTCGGTGCAGCGGGAGGGCGCGTCGGCGTCGATGCCGTACCGCCCCGAGATCGAGGCGCAGTACACCGCATGAGCGCCGACCGCCCCGAAGACGCCACCCGCCCGCCGCTGGACGGCCTGCGGGTGCTGGATCTGGCCACCCTGTTCGCCGGTCCGCTGGCCGCCACCATGCTCGGTGACTTCGGTGCCGAAGTGATCAAGGTGGAGCATCCGCTGCGGCCCGACCCGTCCCGCGGGCACGGCCCGGCCAAGGACGGCATCGGCCTGTGGTGGAAGATGCTCGGCCGCAACAAGCGGACCATCACCCTGGACCTGTCCCGCCCCGGCGGCCGGGACACCCTGCTGAGGCTCGCCGCCACCGCCGACGTGGTGATCGAGAACTTCCGTCCCGGCACCCTGGAGAAGTGGGACCTGGGCTGGCCGGAGCTGTCGGCGGCCAACCCCCGGCTGGTGCTGGCACGGGTCACCGCCTTCGGCCAGTTCGGCCCGTACGCGCACCGGCCGGGCTTCGGCACGCTGGCCGAGGCGATGAGCGGCTTCGCCGCCCTCACCGGCGAGCCGGAGGCGCCCCCGACCCTGCCGCCCTTCGGGCTCGCGGACTCCGTCGCCGCCCTGGCCACCTCCTACGCCGTGCTCACCGCGCTGGCCGCCCGGCAGCAGACCGGCGCCGGGCAGGTGGTGGACATGGCCATCATCGAGCCGATGCTCGCGGTGCTGGGCCCCCAGCCGACCTGGTACGACCAGCTCGGCTACGTCCAGGAGCGCACCGGCAACCGGTCCGCGAACAACGCCCCGCGCAACACCTACCGCACCCTGGACGGCAGCTGGGTCGCGGTCTCCACCTCCGCGCAGTCGGTGGCGGAACGGGTGATGCGCCTGGTGGGCCGCCCGGAGCTGATCGACGAGCCCTGGTTCGCCACCGGTGTGCAGCGGGCCGCGCACGCCGACGAACTGGACGAGGCGGTCGGCGACTGGATCGCCGCCCGCCCCCGCGACGAGGTGCTGGCCGCCTTCGAAAAGGCGGAGGCGGCGATCGCCCCGGTGCAGGACGTCCGGGACGTGTTCGAGGACCCGCAGTACCTGGCGCTGGACACGGTCACCACCGTGGCCGACCCCGACCTCGGCCCGCTGCGCATGCAGAACGTGCTCTTCCGGCTCTCCGCGACCCCCGGCGCGATCCGCTGGGCCGGGCGCGGGCACGGTGCCGACACCGACGCGGTCCTCACCGAGCTGGGCCTCGGCCCCGCCGAGATCGGCGCGCTGCGCGAGGAGGGGGCGCTGTGACCCCGCTGACCTGGCTCTACGTCCCCGGCGACCGGCCGCGTGTGGTGGACAAGGCGCTTGCGGCGGGCGCCGACGTGGTGGTGATCGACCTGGAGGACGCGGTCGCCCCGGACCGCAAGGAGTACGCCCGCGCGGCCACCGCCGAGCGGCTCGCGGACCCCCAGCCGGTCCCGGTCCACGTCCGCGTCAACGGCCCCGGCGGGCCCTGGGCGGCGGCCGACCTCGCCGCCCTGGCCGCACTGCCGGGCGTCTCCGGGCTGCGGCTGCCCAAGGTGGGGGTGCCGGAGCAGATCCGCCGTACCGCCGAGGCGACCGCGCTCCCGCTGTACGCCCTGCTGGAGTCCGCCCTCGCCATCGAGCACGCCTACGCCATCGCCACCGCCCACCCCTCGCTGCGCGGCCTCTCCCTCGGCGAGGCCGACCTCCGCTCCGACCTCGGGGTACGGGCCGACGCGGGCCTGGACTGGTGCCGCTCCCGAGTGGTGGTGGCCGCCCGCGCGGCGGGCCTCGCCCCGCCGCCCCAGTCGGTGCACCCCGACGTACGGGACCTGGACGGGCTCGCCGCGTCCTGCGCCCACGGCCGCGCGCTGGGCTTCGTGGGCCGAGCGGCGATCCATCCCCGCCAGCTCCCTGTGATCGCGCGGGCCTACCTCCCCACCCCGGAGGAGGTGGCGGAGGCGGAGACGGTGCTGAAGGCGGCGGCCGCCGAGCAGGGCGCCCTCGCCCTCCCGGACGGCCGCTTCATCGACGCGGCGGCGGTGGCGCAGGCGCAGCGCATCCTGTCGATGGCGGGCGGGGCCTGAACACGCCGAAGGGCGCCCGGTGGAGTTCCGGGCGCCCTTCGGCTGCGTACGGGGCCGGCGTCAGCCCTTCTTGCCGGAGTCGGCGGTGTCCTTGATCCCGGCCTTGGCATCGGGCCCGGACTCGGTCTCCGGCTCGGGCTCGGACTCGGGTTCAGCCTTCTCGGCCTTCTCCGCCTCGGTCACGTCGGCCTTCGTGTCCTCGGCCTCGGCCTTGGTCCCCCCGTCACCCGCGTCCGCCTCTGCCTCACCGGCATCCGGATCGTCGGAGGCACCCGGCTCGACGACCGCCTCCCGGCCCGGACGGCGCCGGGCGGAGAGCACCAGGTAGGTCACCGCGAGCAGGAACACCACGACGGCGGTCCAGACGTTCAGCCGGACACCCAGGATGTGGTGGGCGTCGTCCACCCGCATGTACTCGATCCACGCGCGGCCCGTGCAGTACGCGGCGACGTACAGCGCGAAGGCGCGGCCGTGGCCCAGCTTGAAGCGGCGGTCGGCCCAGATGACCAGGAAGCCGACGCCCACGCACCACAGCGACTCGTAGAGGAAGGTCGGGTGGTAGTAGCCCGGCACCCGGCCGCCCTCGGAGGAGGTGATGTGCAGGGCCCAGGGCAGGTGGGTCTCGTGGCCGTACAGCTCCTGGTTGAACCAGTTGCCCCAGCGGCCGATGGCCTGCGCGAAGGCGATGCCGGGGGCGACGGCGTCGGCGTAGGCGGGCATGGCCACGCCCCGGCGGCGTGCGCCGATCCAGGCACCGAGCGCGCCGAGGGCGATGGCGCCCCAGATACCGAGGCCCCCCTCCCACACCTTGAAGGCGTCCACCCAGTCGCGGCCCGGACTGAAGTACAGCTCGTAGTCCGTGATCACGTGGTAGAGCCGGCCGCCGACGAGGCCGAAGGGCACGGCCCACACCGCGATGTCGGCGACCGTGCCGGGACGGCCGCCCCGCGCGATCCAGCGCTTGTTGCCGAGCCAGACGGCGACGAAGACGCCGATGATGATGCAGAAGGCGTAACCGCGCAGCGGGATGGGGCCGAGGTACAGCACCCCGCGCGAGGGACTGGGAATGTAGGCAAGTTCCATGGCAGGACCGACGCTACCGTGCCGGGCCGTACGGTCGCCGTGCGGCCGGGCTACGGGTGCATAACGGGGAGGTGAGAAAAACCCTCATCCGCGGTCGGCGCTCTCCACCATCTCCTTGAGCTTCTCGGGGGTCATGGACTGGTCCTGGTAGATGTTCTTGCCGCCGAACAGCACGGTCGGCGTGCCGCTGAAGCCGCCGGAGGCGAACGCCTTCTGGGAGCGGTCCACCCAGGTGTTGTGGGTGCCGTCGTTGACACACGCGCGGAACGTGGGCGTGTCGAGGCCCTTCACCTTGCCCGCGAGGTCGATCAGCTTGCCGTTGTCCGCGAAGGCGTCGTCGGTCTCCGGGGGCTGGTTCTCGTACAGCACGTCGTGGAAGTCGCGGAACTTGCCGGCGTCCTGGGCGCAAGCCGCCGCGTTGGCCGAGTGCAGCGAGCCGGTGCCGCCCGTGTTGCCGTCGATCAGCCGGACCAGGTGGTACTCGACCCGGAGCTTGCCCGCGTCGGTCAGCTCGTGCAGCGTGGAGCGGTACCGCGTCTCGAAGACCTGGCAGGCGGGGCAGCGGAAGTCCTCCCAGACCGTGAGCGTGGACCTGGCGCCCTCCTTGCCGACCGGGATCGCCAGGCTGTCCTTGCCCTGGGCGCCGGAGGGGGCCACGACCGGGCCCGCGTTCTTGCTGCCTTTGTCCTTGCCCGCGTTGGCCGCGATGACCCCGATCACCGCGGCGAGGCCCAGCACGCCGACGACACTGACGCCGACGATCAGCGCGCGCCGGCGCTTCTCGGCGGACTTCTGCTTCTCGCGCTCGGCGGCCAGGCGCTGGCGGGCGTCGCGCTTTCCGTCACGGTTCTTCTCGCTCACACCCCCTGAACGAACCGGGGAGACGCATTGCGCCTCCCCGACCGGAGGTCCACCCGTTCGAGTGACGTGGAGCGACCGGGATCAGGCGCCCCGGCGTACGCCCTTCGCCAGGTCGGCGGCGAGCGCGCGGACGGCGTCGACACCGGAGGCGTCGTCGGGGGCGTCCAGCATGCGCTTGACGAAGGCCGAGCCGACGATGACGCCGTCGGCGAAGGCGGCCACCTCGGCGGCCTGGGCCGCGTCGGAGACGCCGAGGCCGACACAGACGGGCAGGTCGGAGCGGGTGGCGCGGGTGCGTGTCACCAGGTCCTCGGCCTGCGCGCCGACGGACTCACGGGTGCCGGTGACACCCATCAGCGAGGCCGCGTAGACGAAGCCGCTGCCCGCCGCGGTGATCTCGGCGAGCCGGGCGTCCCGGCTGCTGGGGGCGACGACGAAGACGGTGGCGAGACCGTGCTTCCCGGCGTGCTCGCGCCACAGCGCGGCCTCCTGCACGGGCAGGTCGGGCAGGATGCAGCCCGCGCCGCCCGCCTCGGCCAGCTCGGCGGTGAACCGCTCGACGCCGTAGCGGTCGATGGGGTTCCAGTAGGTCATCACGAGCACCGGCTTGCCGGTGGCCGCGTGGGCCTCGCGGACCGTGCGCATGACATCCGCGATCCGTACCCCGCCGCGCAGCGCGATGTCGTCGGCGGTCTGGATGACCGGGCCGTCGAGCACCGGGTCACTGTGCGGCAGGCCGACCTCGACGACGTCGGCGCCGCCGTCGAAGGCGGCCTTGATCGCCTCGATGCCGCCGTCCACCGTCGGGAACCCGGCCGGGAGGTAGGCGATGAGCGCGGCGCGGTCCTCGGCCTTCGCGGCGGCGAGGGTGTCCGACAGCAGGTTGATGTTGCCGCTCACTTGGCGTCCCCCTCGATCTCGGCGGTGTGGGCCTCGTCGGCCGCGACCTCGGCGTCGGTGTCGTAGAGCCCGAAGTACCGGGCGGCGGTGTCCATGTCCTTGTCGCCGCGTCCGGAGAGGTTGACGACGATCAGCCCGTCCGGGCCCAGTTCCTTGCCGACCTCCAGGGCGCCGGCCAGCGCGTGGGCGCTCTCGATGGCCGGGATGATGCCCTCGGTGCGCGACAGCAGGCGCAGCGCCTGCATGGCGGCGTCGTCGGTGACCGCGCGGTACTCGCCCCGGCCGGAGTCCTTGAGGTAGGAGTGCTCGGGGCCGATGCCGGGGTAGTCCAGCCCGGCCGAGATGGAGTACGGCTCGGTGATCTGGCCCTCGTCGTCCTGGAGGACGTAGGAGCGGGAGCCGTGCAGGATGCCGGGCTCGCCCGCGGTCAGGGTGGCCGCGTGCTCGCCGGTGTCGATGCCGTGCCCGGCGGGCTCGCAGCCGATCAGGCGCACGTCCGCGTCGGGGATGAAGGCGTGGAAGAGGCCGATCGCGTTGGAGCCGCCGCCGACGCAGGCGATGGCGGCGTCGGGCAGGCGCCCGGCGCGCTCGAGGATCTGGCGGCGGGCCTCGACGCCGATGACGCGGTGGAAGTCGCGGACCATCGCCGGGAAGGGGTGCGGGCCGGCGACCGTGCCGAAGAGGTAGTGGGTGTGGTCGACGTTGGCGACCCAGTCGCGGAACGCCTCGTTGATGGCGTCCTTCAGGGTGCGGCTGCCGGACTTCACGGCCACGACCTCGGCGCCGAGCATGCGCATCCGGGCCACGTTGAGGGCCTGGCGCTCGGTGTCGATCTCGCCCATGTAGATGGTGCAGTCGAGGCCGAAGAGGGCGCAGGCGGTGGCGGTGGCGACGCCGTGCTGGCCGGCGCCGGTCTCCGCGATGACCCGGGTCTTGCCCATCCGCTTGGTGAGGAGGGCCTGGCCGAGGACGTTGTTGATCTTGTGGGAGCCGGTGTGGTTCAGGTCCTCGCGCTTGAGGAACACGCGGGCGCCACCGGCGTGTCCGGCGAACCTGGGAACCTCGGTGAGTGAGCTGGGGCGGCCGGTGTAGTCGACCAGGAGGTCGTTCAGCTCGCGGGCGAACTCCGGGTCCGCCTTGGCCTTGTCGTACTCGACGGCGACCTCGTCCACCGCGGCGACCAGGGCCTCCGGGATGAACTTGCCGCCGAATGCGCCGAAGTAGCCCTGAACGGTGGGGACTTGGCCCTCCGGGTCAGGGAAGAAGTAGTTGTTGCTGGGCATGCCAGTACCTCACGGTGAGTGCGTGTGAAATCGACACTGATCGCCGTGGGGGCGGGGAGTTGTTCGTTGACTGCGGGCCGTCAGTGGCTTGTCGTGGCCACGCGGCGGAGCCGCAGAATCGAAGGGTGCCCCGCACCCCTGTGGGTCGGCTGCTGCCATCGTCTGCCGTTCACTTGCCCGGGCTCGGCCCCGATGTGGTACCTCACCCTGCGGCCGTGGACGCGGCGGGCCGGGGCACGGCAGCCGCGGGGACGGCAGCCGCGCGCGAGGCGGGCATGGCGGTCCACGGTGGTGGTCAGGGTGGGAGTCATCGGGGTCAAGCCTACCGGGGGATCAGCCGCGGCCGTGCCGGAGTGCGGGGTGCTCGCCCGCGGCCACCAGGTCGGCCACCGCGGTCTTGGGGTCGCGGCCGGTGACCAGGGACTCGCCGACCAGGACGGCGTCGGCGCCCGCGTTGGCGTAGGCGATCAGGTCGTGCGGGCCGCGTACACCGGACTCCGCGACCTTGACCAGCTCGTCGGGGATCTCCGGGGCGATCCGCTCGAAGGTGCCCCGGTCGACCTCCAGGGTCTTCAGGTTGCGGGCGTTCACACCGATGATCCTGGCGCCCGCGTCCACGGCACGCTCGATCTCGTCCTCGTCGTGCACCTCGACCAGCGGGGTCAGCCCGATGGAGACGGCGCGCTCGATCAGCGACTCCAGCGCGGGCTGCTCCAGCGCGGCCACGATGAGCAGCGCCAGGTCGGCGCCGTACGCGCGGGCCTCCCAGAGCTGGTACGAGGTGACGATGAAGTCCTTGCGCAGCACCGGGATGTCGACGCGGGCGCGGACGGCCTCCAGGTCGGCCAGCGAGCCGCCGAAGCGGCGCTGCTCGGTGAGGACGGAGATGACGGCGGCGCCGCCCGCCTCGTAGTCGGCGGCCAGGGCGGCGGGGTCGGCGATGGCGGCCAGCGCGCCCTTGGACGGGCTGGAGCGCTTGACCTCGCAGATGACCTTGACGCCGTCGCCCTTGAGGGCGGCCACGCCGTCCTTGGCGGCCGGGGCCTGCGCCGCGCGCTCCTTGAGCTCGTCGAGGCTGACGCGGGCCTGCCGCTCCGCGAGGTCGGCCCGGACTCCGTCGATGATCTCGTCGAGCACGCTCACGCGAGCGGCCCCCTTTCAGCGGTTGGTCTGGGGCGGGTCCGAAAACCCAGGTCACTGCGATGGTATCCGGAGGAACCGCCAGGCCTCGCATCCGGCGGGCGCCGGTCCCATTACCTGGACATTCCTTGTTGATCAAGGACGGATCAGGCCACCGAACGGCAGGTTCCGGACGAGGGTGAAGAGCAGCAGCGCGGAGCCGAGGACCCACAGCGGGGTGCGGTCGAGGACCAGGCGCACCGGCAGGCCCCGCGCGGCCCGGACCGCCCAGAGGGTCCACAGCACGGCGAAGGCCAGGTAGGCGGCGACTGCGGCCGCGTTGTCGTGCAGGGCGCCGAGGAGGTCGCCGTGCACGAAGGCGTGCGCGCTGCGCAGTCCGCCGCAGCCGGGGCAGTACAGCCCGGTCAGCGCGTACAGCGGGCAGACGGGGTAGTGGCCGGGCTGGTTGGGGTCGACCGTGCCGACGTAGGCGAAGGCTCCGGCCACGGCCGCGAGCACTCCCGCCGGGGCCGCCAGGCGCCGCCACAGCGGCATCCGGGCGGGCGGGGCGAAGGGCGGGGCACCGCTGTCGGCGTTCACCCCGGCATTCTGCCGTGGCCCCGCCGCGGACGCGCGAAGGGGCGCCCCCGAGCCGTCCGTACGGCTTTGGGGCGCCCCTCCACGGGTGCTTCGCTCAGCTCTCCGCGGCGACCGGCTCACGGCTGGCCGCGGCGGTAGGGCGGACCGGGGCGGCGTTCTCCTTCGGCATGCCGAGGCCCATGGCGCGCATGATCCCGCCCACGACACCGCCGAGGGCCACGACGACCATGCCGGCCCAGAAGCCGACGGGCTGGGCCATCACGATGAAGGCGCCCGAGACGCAGAAACCGATGAAGGCGATGATGACACCGGTCCAGGCGGCCGGGGTGTGACCGTGGCTGCTGCCCGCCATGACTTGCTCCTCGTTGCTGTGTACGTGTCGAGTTTCATGCCGTACGGGTCGTACGGTCCGAGCCCGCCCGTCACTGTCCGAGCCGGGTCGCTCGGGGTCCATTCTCCCGTACGCCCACCCACGACCGACGCGGGGGTGGGAGTCTGTTTGCCCACACTCGGGCGGAGCTTCAGGCGCCGGTGGGGTCCTCGCCCCGGTCCAGGGCCTTCCAGATCTCCTCCGGACGCTCCGGGTCGACCGGGCGGGGGCTGCGCCGGGGGCGGTCCGTGCCGCGCTCGTAGCGGCCGGACATGGCGGGCCAGCGGGGGCCGTAACGCAGCGCGAGGAGCCCGGCGAGCAGGATCAGCACGCCTCCGGCGGCGGCGGCGTAGGGCCAGGCGGTGTGGCTGAGGGCCTGGACGGTGGCCGAGGTGTCGCCGGTGGTGGCGGCCGCCTTCTCGTCCAGCGCGGAGCCGTCCGCGACCCCGGCGAGCGCGGCGGCGACGATGCCCGCGCCGGAGAGCGTGAGCAGCGCGGCGACGGCGAACCGGCCCGCCCGCCGCACCGCGAACACGGCGACCAGCGCGGCGAGGCCCACGACGGCGAGAGCGGCGGGGACGCCGGTGACGTCGCTGCCCGTGGCGGTCAGCGGGAAGTTGCCGCCGGCGACGGTGGCGGTCCCCTCGGCCCAGCGCTGCCG
>NZ_WWKH01000527.1:0-2872 GCF_009865595.1 Streptomyces sp. SID1328
GTGTGCCGCGAGCACGACATCCGGCGGTATCTGCCCGAGCCGCCCGGGCATCCGTTCACCTTCGACGAGGCGGTACGGCTGGCGCTGCGCCGGGTGCGGGAGGCGAAGGTGGCCACCCGCTGGTCGTCGGCGTCGGTGCCGGGCGCGCCGAGCGATCCGCTGCCGACCGACCCGGACTGGGCGGGCGGCAGCCTGTACACCGACGAGCGCGAGACGGTGGTGGACGCCCCGCTGGACCGGCTGTGGCGGGTGATCGAGGGGGTCGGCGGCGACAACGGCTGGTACTCCTTCCCGCTCGCCTGGTCCCTGCGCGGCTGGATGGACCGGGCGATGGGCGGGGTGGGCCTGCGCCGGGGCCGCCGGGACGCGGAGCGGCTGCGGGTGGGCGACTCGCTGGACTTCTGGCGGGTGGAGGAGATCGAGCCGGGCCATCTGCTGCGGCTGCGGGCCGAGATGCGGCTGCCGGGCCTGGCGTGGCTGGAGATGTACGCGGAGCCGTACGGCGAGGGCCGCAGCCGGTACCGCCAGCGCGCCCTGTTCCATCCGCGCGGGCTGCTCGGCCAGGCGTACTGGTGGTCGGTGTCGCCGTTCCACGAGATCGTGTTCGGCGGGATGGCCCGGAACATCGCGCGGGCCGCGGTCCACGGTCCGGTCCCGACGATGAGGAACCGGGGACCGCGGAAGCGGGGCATCAAGAACCTGGGGCTCCAGCACCGGAGGATGAAAAGGCGGGCACGGCGTTGACGTCCGCGTCCGTGCGGGGCGCTCGCCCGGAAGAGTCCACCGTAAGCATCCCCTGCTCCGGAGCCGTTCGATGAACACCTCGGTCGTTCTCTTCACCGCCGACCTGCGTCTGCACGACCATCCGCCGCTGCGCGCGGCCCTGGAGGGGGCCCGGCAGGTGGTGCCGCTGTTCGTGCGCGACGACGGCATCGACGGCGCTGGGTTCGCCGCGCCCAACCGGCTGGCGTTCCTCGCCGACTGCCTGCGGGACCTGGACGCCGGGCTGCGCGAGCGCGGCGGCCAGCTCGTGGTGCGCTCCGGTGACGTGGTGGCCGAGGTGCTGAAGGTGGTGGCGGAGGCGGACGCCGACGAGGTGCACATGGCCGCCGACGCCAGCGGCTACGCACACCATCGCGAGCACGCCCTGCGCACCGCGCTGGAGGCGGACGGCCGCAGGCTGCACGTCCACGACACGGTGACCGCCGCCGTGGAGCCGGGCGCGGTGACCCCGATGGCCTCGGACCACTTCGCCGTGTTCACCCCGTATTTCCGCCACTGGTCCGGGCATGCCCAGCGTGACCCGCTCGGCGCGCCCCGGAAGGTGAGGGTGCCGGAGGGCGTCAAGTCCGAGGAACTCCCGTCCCGTGACGCGGTGTCGGGCACTTCCCCGGCGCTCGCGGAGGGCGGTGAGGCGGCGGGGCGCCGGTTGGTGGCCGAATGGCTGCGCGCGGGGATCGACGCGTACGAGGACCGGCACGACGACCTGGCCGGCGACGGCACCTCCCGGCTCTCGCCGCACCTGCACTTCGGCACCGTCTCCCCGGTGGAACTCGTGCACCGGTCACGGCTGGAGGGCGGGGCGGGCGCGGCGGCGTTCGTACGGCAGGTCGCCTGGCGGGACTTCAACCGGCAGTTGCTGGCGGTGCGTCCGGAGGCGTCCCGCGCCGACTACCGCACCCGGCACGACCGTTGGCGCACCGGCAGGAAGGCCGAGGCGGACATCCAGGCGTGGCGGGACGGCCGTACCGGCTACCCGATCGTGGACGCGGCGATGCGGCAGTTGCGGCACGAGGGCTGGATGCACAACCGGGGCCGGCTGCTCACCGCGAGCTTCCTGACCAAGACGCTGTACGTGGACTGGCGGGTGGGCGCCCGGCACTTCCTGGACCTGCTGGTCGACGGGGACGTGGCCAACAACCAGCTCAACTGGCAGTGGACGGCCGGAACGGGCACCGACACCCGCCCCAACCGGGTGCTGAACCCGACGGCCCAGGCCAGGCGGTACGACCCGGACGGCGCCTATGTCCGGCGCTGGGTCGAGGAGCTGGCGCACGTGGAGGGGGCGGCGGTGCACGAGCCGTGGAAGCTGAGCGGGCCGGACCGGGCGAAGCTCGGGGACTACCCGGACCCGGTCGTCGACCTCAGGGACGGGCTGGACCGGTTCAAGCACGCGCGCGGGCTGGAGTGAGGTCCCGGCCGGGCCCGGTGCCGTAGGCGGCGGTCAGGGTGTCGAGGGCGTCGGCGAGTCCGGTCGGGCGGAGCATGCCGTGGCTGGAGCGGCCCGTCCAGCCGGGGCCGCCGAGCATCATCAGGGTCTGCCCGCGGGCGCCGCGTACGCCCCACTCCATGCCCGCGACATGCCGGGCGAGCGGCAGGCCGGCGGTGGCGCGGGACTGGGACCACAGCACGACCGCCGCCGGACCGAGGCGCCGTACGGCGGCGGTGAGCGCGTCGGCGGGGACGGCGCTGCCGAACATCCGGGTGGGGACGCCGTGCCGGACCAGCGCGGCGTTGAGGGCCTCCAGCGGGAGGGTGTGCTGTTCGTCGGGGGCGCAGGCGAGCAGCACGGGCCCGGTGCCGGGGGTGCCGGGCGGGCCGAGCCGCGGGGTGTGGCGGCGCAGGGCGGTGGAGACCTGCCAGGACAGCAGGTGCTCCACCTCGATGTACCGGTCCCCCGACGAGACCCACTTGCGGCCCACGGCGTGCAGGGCGGGCGCCATCACGTCCTGCCAGGCGACGGTGATGCCGTACTCGGTGATCGCCCCGTCCAGTTGCTCCTCCACGGCGCGGGCGTCCAGGCGGACGGCCGCACGGGCCAGGCCCCTGCACTCCTGGCGCACATCGCCCAGCGGCAGGGCGCCGGGGGCGC
>NZ_WWKH01000528.1:0-2777 GCF_009865595.1 Streptomyces sp. SID1328
GCCTCGGCGGCGAGGGCGTGCCCGAAGGCGTGGTACGGCCCGCCGGGGGCGCCCGTGGCCAGCGTGAGCCGCCGGTGCGGGCCGTCGTTCCGGGCGCAGCCGGGCAGCGCGAGGGCCGGTCCGCCCAGCAGGGCGGAGCGCAGCAGCCCGCGTCGGCTGATCGTCCGGCCGGTCACCGCGGCAGCGTAACGCCCCTGCGGAGAGCGGCCGGAGGGCGCCCGGGGGGTGGGCCACCGGCAATTGCCGCTATCGTTTGCGACCTCATCCCCCGGCCTTGGAAGGATCTCGGCGTGGCATGGAAGGCACTGCGCTCGGCGCTGGAAGCGGTTTATCTGCGGCGGCTGAACCGCAAGTTGGAGGGCCTGCCCCGGCCCCGGCATGTGGCGATCATGCTGGACGGCAACCGGCGCTGGGCGCGCGGGGCGGGGCACACGGACGTCCGTGAGGGTTACCGGGTCGGCGGTGCGAAGGTCACGGACTTCCTGCACTGGTGCGCCGACGCCGAGATCAGCCACGTCACCCTGTGGATGCTCTCCGACGACAACCTGCACCGTCCGGCCGCCGAACTCGGCCCGCTGCTCGACATCATCGAGGAGACCGTGCGCCGGGTCTGCGCGACCGACGCGCCGTGGGAGATCGAGATCATCGGCGCGCTGGACCTGCTGCCGGGCGACACCGCGCGGGTGCTGAAGGAGGCCGCCGCCACGACGACCGGCCGGGGCGGCCTGAAGGTCGACGTGGCGGTCGGCTACGGGGGGCGCCGGGAGATCGTGGACGCGGTCCGGGCCGCCTTCGACAAGCACATCCGCGCCGGGGGCGACCCGCGCGACCTGGCCGCCGACTTCGACCTGGAGCACATCACCGACAACCTGTACTCCCCCGCCGGGCACGACACCGACTTCGTCATCCGCACCTCCGGCGAGCAGCGCCTCTCCGGGTTCCTGCTGTGGCAGTCGGCGTACGCGGAGGTGCACTTCGTGGACGTGCTGTGGCCCGCGTTCCGCCAGCTCGACCTGCTGCGCGCGCTGCGCTCGTACGCGGCACGCGAGCGCCGTTACGGGCGCTGAACGGGCGTCAGTCCAGGGCGAGGCCCCGGCGGCCGGTGGCGTTGAGGCGCGCGGCCGGGAAGCGGTCGGGCCAGGTGCGCTCGTAGTGCTCCTCGGGGAAGTCGGCCGGGCTCGAGCCGGTGAGGAACGCCTCGCGCACCGAGGAGGCGTACGCCTCGTTGCGCGGGCACCACGGGGCGGCGGGGATGTACATGACGTTGCCCCAGCCGCGCTGGTCCCGGACCGGGGCCACGCTGTGGATCATGTCGCAGTGCCACCAGACGGAGTCGCCCGCGCGGACGTCGGGGATGCCGGTGAGCGCCCTCATGAGCAGCGGGTGCCACTTCTCGCTCGCGGGGAAGACCTGGTTGACGGTGACCCCGCACATGTCGTCCTCGGGAACGTCGGCCAGCAGCGGGCGCAGCATCAGGTAGGCCATGGCCTCGGGGACCGGCACGGTGTGCAGGACGCCCTGGTCGTGGTCCATGTCGGACAGCGCGGTCCAGCCCTGGAAGGTGCGGAACGCCGAGCACATGGTGGAGCCGGGGTACTGGGGGCCTTCGGTGCGGTGGGCCGGGTCCCACGGGTCGTACTCCTCCACGGTGCCGTCGAAGAGGTGGCGGAACGCCCGCTGGTAGGCGCTGGTCATCCACAGGTCGAGGGTGCCGGGGTCGCAGTGGGTGCCCAGGCCGGCGGAGTCGGTGCCGGGCGGGCGGCGGCGGATGCGGTCGGGGTAGAGGGCGTCGCGGTCGGGGTCGAACCACTGGACGCCGTCGGAGGTGTGCCGCCAGAAGGAGTTGAGGAAGGACTGCACGCGGGCCATGCGCTCGCTCTGCCGTGCCTCCATCTGCGCCGGGGACCAGTAGACGGGGTAGATCTCGGGCTTGGAGCCGACACTGCCGAAGAAGTCGTCGCCGGGGCCGGTGTAGTTCTCGAAGAAACGGTTTCCCTCGACGTAGTCCACGATCCCGGCGTCCCAGGCGAGCGCCTGCTCGCGGGGGAAGTGGCCGCGTACGACGAGGCAGCCGCGGGCGGTGATGCGGGCCGACTGCTCGGGGGTGACGGTGCCGTTCTCGATGTCGGCGTAGTCGACGACCGGCCAGACGTCGTCACCGGCCGCCTCGATCTCCGCGACGCGGGCGGCCACTCGTCGTTCGACGGCGGCGAAGACCTCCTCGACACTGCGGCCGGACGCCTCGATGCGGGTCCGGAGGGCGGCTTTGATCTCGCGGATCGCGGCGGGGAGGTCGGTGGGGACGGTTTCCCAGTGCGGCAGATCGCTGCGGGTGAGGGTCATGGCGGCCCGGCTCCTTTGGTGAGGGCTCCTTACTAAATGCACGGTAGGCGGGGGCGCCGCTTTGGGCAAGAGTCCTTACTAGACTGCCGTCCATGACACCCGCCAAGCCCTCGCTGGAGATGCTGCGCGCCCTCACGGACGAGAACGTGCTGCGCGCCCTCATGGCCGACCGGCGGCTGACCCGCGCGGAGATCGCGGCCCGCACCGGCATCTCCAAGCCGACCATCTCCGACGCCGTGCAGCGCCTCGCGGCCTCCGGTCTGGTGGTGGACACGGGCGAGCGTACGACGGGACGCGGCCGCTCGGGCTCGTACTACGCACTCGCCCCGGGGCTCGGCACGGCGCTGGTGGCGAGCATCTCGCCGCGCGGCGTGACGGCCGAGACGGTGGACGCGCTCGGCGACACCGTGGGGCGGGCTCACGCAGCCCTCAGT
>NZ_WWKH01000529.1:0-5801 GCF_009865595.1 Streptomyces sp. SID1328
GCCGGCCGGGGACGGCGCGGCGGGGGAGGCATGGGGCTCGGCGTGCGCCGGGCGCGCGGGCTCGGCGGGGCCGGCGGTGCCGCAGGCGGCGAGGGCCGCGCCGAGGACGCAGACGGCGGTGATACGGCGTGCGAGTGCAATCACCATATGAAAATAGGGCTGCCGGGCTGGTCATATGTTCATCCGCCGGGCGACGCGACGCTACGGTCACCCGCGCGGCGGTCCGGTCCGGCAGCCGCTTGTGCCGCGCTTCACGGTTGCCCGGGCCGCCCCTCCGCCTGGGTGACCCGCTCCGGGGGCTGGTCGAGGACGGCGCCCAGATCCGGTGGGCCGGTCAGGGCGTCCAGGTAGGGGGACACCGGCTCCTCGGCCGGTGCGATCTCCGGTACGGGCTCCTCGGGTGTCTCCGGCTCCTCGGGCTTCTCGGTCTTGCGGTCCGTGGGCTGTCCTTCGCGGGCGCCCCGCTCCAGGAAGTGGAGCAGTTCCACCGGGATGGGCAGCACCAGGGTCGAGTTCTTCTCGGCCGACACCGCCATCACGGTCTGGAGCAGCCGGAGCTGGAGGGCGGTCGGGGTGTCCGCCATCTGCTGTGCGGCCTGGGCGAGCTTCTTCGACGCCTGGTACTCGGCGTCGGCGTTGATGATGCGGGCCCGGCGCTCCCGGTCGGCCTCGGCCTGGCGGGCCATCGAGCGCTTCATGGTGTCCGGCAGGGACACGTCCTTGATCTCCACCCGGTCGATCTGGACGCCCCAGCCCACGGCCGGGCTGTCGATCATCAGCTCCAGGCCCTCGTTGAGCTTCTCCCGGTTGGACAGCAGATCGTCCAGATCGCTCTTGCCGATGATCGACCGGAGCGAGGTCTGCGCCATCTGCGAGACGGCGAACCGGTAGTCCTCCACCCGCACCAGCGCGTCCGTCGGCTCGACCACCCGGAAGTACACCACCGCGTCCACCCGCACGGTGACGTTGTCCCGCGTGATGCCCTCCTGGGCCGGGATCGGCAGCGTGACGATCTGCATGTTCATTTTGTGCAGCCGGTCCACGAACGGGATGATCAGCGTCAGCCCGGGCTCCCGCGGCGCACCCGTGATCCGTCCCAGCCGGAAGAGGATTCCCCGTTCGTACTGCTTGATGACCCGCATGGCAGCGGCCAGGCAGATGAGACCCAGCGCGCCGAACACCGCAATGAGCGTGATCACGATTTCCAACATGGTCGCCCCCCTCACCGAGAGGTCTGTTTGTCCCTTACTCAACAGTACGTCCGGTATGTGGAGGGAAGCCATGGCCTGTGGACAAGCACCTGTGGACGAGCGAGGGGGCCGGGACGACGGGATCGCTCCCCTCACCCCGGCCCCCTCGGCGGCCTGCGTACGTCAGCCGGCCCGCACCCCGGCCTTGGCCGACGAGGTCAGCCGTACCGGTTCCGTCCCCTCCGCGCTGTGCCGCTCGGCCCAGTTCTCCAGGGCGGTGCGGCAGGCGTGGTCCAGGTGCAGCAGGCCGGAGAGGTCAAGCCGGACCGGGCGGTCCTTGGGCAGCGCCTCGAGGCTGTCCAGTATTTTCGGCAGCCTGAGGAAGGTCGCGTTGCCCGAGAGGCAGGCATCCACGGGGCCCGCGCCCTTGTCCATGACGGTGACCTTGATGTGCGACGCCTCCCAGGCGGTCTTGACGATCGCCAGCGCCAGCCCGGCCAGCACGCCCTCGAACATGCCGACCGCCACGATGGACACCGCTGTCACCGCGAGGATCAGCGCCTCGCCGCGCTGCTCGCGCCACAGCCCCGCCAGCGCCTTGACCGGGACCAGCTTGGCCCCCGAGTAGATCAGGACGCCCGCCAGCGACGGCAGCGGGATGTGGGCGAGGGCGCCCGGCAGCAGCGCCGCGAACAGCAGCAGCCAGAGACCGTGCATCACTCGGGACGCCTTGGTCCGCGCGCCCGCCTGCACATTGGCCGCGCTGCGCACGATCACCGCCGTCAGCGGCAGCGCGCCGAGCAGCCCGCACACCGTGTTGCCGACGCCCTGGGCGGTCAGCTCACGGTCGTACTCGGTGCGCGGGCCGTCGTGCAGCCGGTCCACGGCGGCCGCGCTGAACAGCGACTCGGCGGACGCGATCAGGGTGAACGCGACGATCGTGCCGAGCACCGCCACATCGGCGAACTCGGCGAAGGCGCTGAGCGGCGGCGGCTGGACGGCGCCCAGCAGCCCCTGCACCTCCACCATCGCCACCCGCATGCCGAACACCGGCACGGCCAGCGTGGCGAGCCCGACGGCGGCGAGCGGACCGGGAAGCGTGCGCACCTTCGACGGGAGGTGCTTCCACCCCACCATGACGGCGATGGTGCCCGCGCACAGCGCCAGCGAGGCCAGCGCCCTGCCGTCACCGACCGCGCCGGCGAGACCGCGCGGCAGACCGAGCATCTTGTCCAGCCCGGCGTCCGGAGCCTTGGCGGCCATCGCCGGGTACAGCTGTCCGGCCACCAGGACCAGGCCGATTCCGGCCAGCATGCCCTCCACGACCGCCAGGGATATGGCCCGGAAGTACCGGCCGAGCCGCAGTACTCCCATCACGGTCTGGAGCAGTCCGGTGGCGAGCACGATCGCGCCCAGCACCGGCAGCCCGAACTCCTTGACCGCCTCGAAGACCAGCACGGTCAGCCCGGCCGCCGGGCCGGACACCTGCAGGCTGCTGCCGCGCAGCACCCCGGTGACGAGACCGCCCACGATGCCGGTGACCAGCCCCAGTTCGGCCGGTACCCCGGAGGCGACGGCCACGCCCACGCACAGCGGGAGCGCGACCAGGAAGACGACGAGGGACGCGGCGAAGTCCCGCCGCAGATGCGGAGCGCGCGATATGTGCCCTTGCCCGGTCATCGGCGCGCTCACAGGGCTTCGAAGGTGTCGGTGTCGGGCCGGTGCGCGCGCACGGCCCCGGTGTGGACCTCGTAGTACCAGGCGTGCAGGGCGAGCGTGCCCTCCGCCGTGCGCCGCTCGACGCAGGGGTACGAGCGCAGACGCAGCAGCTGGGTCAGCGCGTGGCACTGCACGCCCTCGGCGACCTCCGGGTCCTCGGCGGCGCCGGCCGGGCGCGGGGCGGCGTGCGCCAGCCAGTCGCGCACGGCGGGTACGGCGGTCAGGTCGTCGCCGCGCACCAGCGCGCCGACCGCGCCGCAGTGCGAGTGACCGCAGACGACGATGTCGCGGACGCCGAGCACCTCGACGGCGTACTCGATGGTGGCGGCCTCGCTGGTGGGATGCTCGAAGGCGTGCGGCGGGACGATGTTGCCCGCGGTGCGCAGCTCGAACAGCTCGCCGGGGCGGGCGCCCGTGATCAGGGCGGGGACGACCCGTGAGTCGGAGCAGGTGATGAACAGGACCTGGGGGGACTGGCCCTCGGCGAGGCGGGCGAACTCCTCGGGGCGCCGGCCGAACGTGCGGGCGTAGTCGATGAGGGGCTGCATGATGGTGGACTCCTCCTGGCGCGCCTCGGCGGCGCGTCGGGCTTGCACGACTGTGGTGGGGGGAGCGAGCCCGCCCGTCAGCAGCGGAAGACCTGAAGGACTGCCGTGGCATGGGCTCCGGAGGATCTGGTGAAGCCGGCGTCCGGCGCGCCGGACCGCGTGGGCGGTGCGGGCTCGGCCGGCCGCCGGGATATGAGCGGGCGCTCCGGCGCGGGAGTGGGCGCGGCGCCGCGCTGGCGGTGCCGGTCGGTATGGGCGGCGACCGGCGGCGTCTTGGGACTGCGGGGTTCGCGGGCGAGGTCCACGCCTTCGCCCGCGGGCTGGGCGACGAGGACGATCCCCGGCGCGTCTTTGGCCTTTGCCTCACCGAGCGTATGTGCGGTGGCGAAGGGTCCGGAGGGTGCGAAGAGCTGGAGGGAGAGCAGCGCGACCGCGAACAGGGCGAGCGCCGCGCCGAGCGTCCTGCCTCGGGACATGCGCACCCCCTGCGGAATCCCACGTCTCTTGCCCGCGCCAAGCGTTGGTCAATAAATGGTCAAGAAACACGTTAACCCGGCGTGAAGCTTTGCAGGGTTAACGACGGGTTACGCGCCGTAGGAAGCGTGAAAAAAGCGGGTCAAGCGGCTGGAATCAGCTCTTGACCCGCATGAATTGATGGGATATCAGGAACAGGGCGCCCGGTCTGTTACTCTGTCACCAGAGGCTTGGCGTCGCGCGCCAGCGCGGTGAGCCGGGAGATCGCGCGGAAGTACTTCTTGCGGTAGCCACCGTTCAGCATCTCCTCGCTGAACAGCTTGTCGAAGGGCAGTCCCGAGGCCAGCACCGGGACCTCGCGGTCGTAGAGCCGGTCGGCCAGCACCACCAGCCGCAGCGCCGTCGACTGGTCCGGCACCGGCCGCACATCGGTGAGGCAGACCGCGCGCACCTCGTCGGTCAGTGCGCCGTACCGGCTCGGGTGCACCTTCGCCAGGTGCTCCAGCAGCCGCGGGAAGGCGTCCAGTGAGGCGCCCTCGGCGCGGTAAGCGGCCTTGGTCACCTGCTCGTCGGTGTACGGCGCCGGCGCCTCGGGCAGACCGCGGTGGCGGTAGTCCTCGCCGTCGATGCGCAGGGCGCGGAAGTGGGCGGACAGGCCCTGGATCTCGCGCAGGAAGTCGGCCGCCGCGAACCGGCCCTCGCCCAGCTTGCCGGGCAGCGTGTTGGAGGTGGCGGCCAGCGCCACGCCCGCCTCGACCAGCTTGCCGAGCAGGCTGGAGACCAGCACCGTGTCGCCCGGGTCGTCCAGCTCGAACTCGTCGATGCACAGCAAGGCGTGGCCGGACAGTGTCCGGACCGTCTGCTGGAAGCCGAGGGCGCCCACCAGGTTGGTCAGCTCCACGAAGGTGCCGAACGCCTTGCGGGAGGGCTCGGCCGGGGTGGCGTGC
Source organism: Streptomyces sp. SID1328 (assembly GCF_009865595.1). Lineage (NCBI taxonomy): Bacteria > Bacillati > Actinomycetota > Actinomycetes > Kitasatosporales > Streptomycetaceae > Streptomyces > Streptomyces sp. SID1328. The sequence continues at coordinate 4,879 of NZ_WWKH01000529.1, forward strand.
CAGAGCGAGGCGAGCAGGTGGGTCTTGCCGACGCCGTAGCCGCCGTCCAGGTAGACCCCGCGCGGGCCGGCCGGGGCCTTGGCCTTCGTGCGGCCGAAGCCGAACAGGCCCCGCTTGCCCTCGCCGGGACGGGCGCCGCCGAGTCCCGCCGCGAAGCCCTCCAGCACGGCCACGGCGTCGGTCTGGCTCGGCTGGTTCGGGTCCGGGATGTAGGTGGCGAAGCGCACCGAGTCGAAGCGGGGCGGCGGCACCATCTCGGCGACCAGACGGTCGGCCGGGACGTGCGGCTCACGCGCGCACAGGGACAGCGGACCGGCGTCGGTCAGCGGGGTGGAGCCGGAGGCTGCGGTGGAGGACACGGTTACCCATGCTAATCGCCATGTCACACTGCACGAATGCGACGCCTGTTCCCTGTGACCGACGAAACAGCAGCTCGGGCCGCCCGCCAGGGGAGTGCGGCGCCCGACGGGGCCGGTGAGTGGAGCCTGGCCGAACTGGCCGCCGCCTACGCCTATCCCGTCTCCGGCGACGGCGGTCCCCGCACCTGGCTGCGGGCCAACATGGTCTCGACCCTCGACGGCGCGGCCCAGCACGACGGGCGCTCCCAGCCCATCTCCTGCGCGGCCGACATGCGGATCTTCGGCACGCTGAGGGCGCTCGCGGACGTCGTCCTGGTCGGTGCGGAAACGGTTCGGCAGGAGGGGTACCGGCCCGCTCGCGCCCGTAAGGAGTTCGCGGCGGCGCGGGAGGCGGCGGGGGAGGGGCCGGCTCCGGCCGTGGCGGTGGTGTCGGGCAGCCTCGACCTGGACTTCTCGCTTCCGCTGTACACCTCGCCGCTGGTCCCGACGGTCGTCCTCACCGGTGCGGACGCGCCCGCCGACCGGGTGGCCGCCGCCGAGCGGGCCGGGGCGCGGGTGGTCGTC
>NZ_WWKH01000530.1:0-2510 GCF_009865595.1 Streptomyces sp. SID1328
ACCAGGACGTGCCCTTCGAGCGGCTGGTGGACGCCCTCAGTCCGGAGCGGGCGCAGAACCACCACCCGCTGTTCCAGACCATGCTGGTACTGCAGAACACGGCCGGCGCCGACATCGAGCTGCCCGGTCTCACCGTCTCCGAGCAGCCGGTGCGTACCGGCATCAGCAAGTTCGACCTGACCTTCACCTTTACCGAGACCGAGGACAGCGCAGGGCGCCCGACGGGGCTCGACGGGGTGCTGGAGTTCTCCACCGAGCTGTTCGACCACGCCACCGCGTACACCCTCGCCGACCGGCTGACCCGTCTCCTCGTCTCCCTCGCGGCCGACCCCGGACAGCGGGTGCACCAGGCCGAGGTGCTGGGCGCGTCCGAGCGGGAGCGACTGGAGCGGGCGGCGCTCGGGCCGGTCCGCCCGGTGGCCGCGCGGACGGCACCCGAGGCGTTCCGCGTGCAGTGCGCCCGCACCCCGGACGCCGTCGCGGTACGCGGCGCCGACCGCGCCCTCACCTTCACCGAACTCGACCAGCTCTCGGACGACCTCGCGCACCACCTGCGCGGCCGGGGCGTCGGCCGGGGCGATCTCGTCGCCCTCGCCCTGGAGGGCACCGCCGACCAGGTCGTGGCGATGCTCGCCGTCACCAAGGCCGGGGCCGCCTATCTGCCCGTCGACCTGGAACACCCCGAGGCGCGCATCGTGTACACCCTGTCCGACGCCCGCCCGGTCCTCCTGCTCACCCACGCCCACCGCGTCCGGGACCGTCGACTGGCCGTTCCGGTACTCCCGTTGGACGACCGGGCCGCCTGGTCCACCGGGCACACCGCGCCGCCCGCCACCGTGCCCGACCCGCGCGACGCGGCGTACGTCATCTACACCTCGGGCTCCACCGGCCGCCCCAAGGGTGTCGTCGTCACCCACGCCTCGCTCACCAACCACATGGCGTGGATGGCCGGCCACCTCGCCCTCACCGGTGCCGACCGGGTCCTCGCCCGGACCTCGCCCAGCTTCGACGCCTCGGTGTGGGAGACCTGGCTGCCCCTGCTGCACGGCGGCTCCACCTGCCCGGTACCGGCCGCCCTCAACCACGACCCCGCCGGGCTGCTCGGCCGGGCGCGTGAACTGGGCGTCACCATCGCCCAGTTCGTGCCCTCGCACCTCTCGCTGGTGCTCACCGAGACGGCCGGCGAGGAAGCGCCGACATCGCTGCGGGCCGTGCTCTGCGGCGGCGAACCCCTGCCGCGCACCCTGGCCCGGCGGGTCCGGGACACCTGGCGGGCCGAGCCGCACAACCTGTACGGGCCCACCGAGACCACCATCGACGCCACCGCCCACCACCACACCGACGACGACACCGACACCGCCGAGGGGAGCGTGCCGCTCGGGCGCCCCATCGACAACACCCGCGCCCACGTCCTCGACGCCCGCCTCCAGCCCGTGCCGCCAGGGGTCACCGGTGAGCTGTACATCGCCGGCGACGGACTGGCGCGCGGCTACCTCGGCCGGGCCGGGCTCACCGCCACCCGCTTCGTCGCCGACCCGTACGGGCCCGCCGGAAGCCGGATGTACCGCACCGGCGACCTCGTCCGGCGCGACGCGGACGGCCTGCTCACCTACGTCTCCCGCGCCGACGACCAGGTCAAGCTGAACGGCTTCCGCATCGAGCTCGGCGAGATCGAGACCGCGCTCGCCGCCCTGCCCGGCATCACCGCCGCCTGCGCCGTCGTACGCGAGGACCAGCCGGGCGAACGCCGCCTGGTGGCCTACGTCGTGCCCGGCGGGGGAGCGGCCGACCTGGCCGACGACGCGCTGCGCCGGGGGCTGGCCGACGTCCTGCCGCCGTACATGACGCCCGCCGTCTTCGTGCACCTGGACGCGCTGCCGCTGATGACCAACGGCAAGACCGACCGGCGCGCCCTGCCCGCGCCGGCCCGCACCACCGGCACCCGGCCGGGCGGGGAGCCGCGTACCGAGCGGGAGCGCGTGCTGTGCGAGGTGTTCGGCTCCGTGCTGCGGGCGGCCACGGTCCGCAGCGACGACGACTTCTTCGCGCTCGGCGGCGACAGCATCCTCTCCATCCAGCTCGTCAGCCGGGTCCGGCAGGCCGGGCTCGCCGTCACCCCGCGCGACGTCTTCGTGCACCGCACGCCGGAGGCCATCGCGGCCGTCGCCACCGTGCTGACGGCGGACTCGGCCGAACCCGCCGAGACGGGCACCGGCGAGATGCCGCCCACGCCGATCGCGGCCTGGTTCCTGGAGCGGCCCGGCCCGACGGACGGCTACAACCAGTCCGCCGTCCTGCGCACCCCGGCCGGCGCCGACGAGGAATCCCTCGTCGGCACCCTCCAACTCCTCATCGACCACCACGACATGCTCCGGATGCGGGTCACCCGCTCCACCGAGGAGGAGCCGTCCCTGTACGCGCAGCCGCCCGGCTCCGTACAGGCCCGCAAGCGCCTCACCCGGCTCGACATCACCGGGCTGGACGCGGCCGCCGCGACCGCCGCGCTCGCC
>NZ_WWKH01000531.1:0-3267 GCF_009865595.1 Streptomyces sp. SID1328
GCGCGGCGCGGGCCCGGTACCGCCATCGCGGCCGAGCGGTCGCGGCACATGCGGATGACCGTGGTCGGCCCGGTGACCGAGCGGTGGGCGCCCGAGCAGGCCGGCCCGGTGCACGAGAACTGGCAACTGGCCGCGCCCGTCGGCCCCGCGACCGACCTGTGGGCGCTCGGCGCGCTGCTCTTCCGCGCCGTCCAGGGACACGCGCCCTACCCGGAGGAGTCCACCGCCGAGCTGGTGCAACTGGTGTGCGCGGAGCCGCCCGCCTACGCCGAGGAGTGCGGGCCGCTGCGCCCGGTCGTGGAGTCGCTGCTGCGTCAGGATCCCACCGAGCGGATCGACTTCGAGGAGCTGAGCGGCTGGCTGCGCTCGCTGGTGCGGTCCGCGCCCGAGCCGGACGCCGGTGCCCATGTGGTGCCGGTGCCGCCCGCCGACCCGACGCGGCTGCCGATAGTGCGCCGGCGCGGTGAGCTGGCCCGGTGGCGGCGCCGCAACAAGGCGCCGGTTCCGCATCCGCACGCCCGGCACAAGCGGGCCCGGCAGGAGGCGCAGGGCTCCCCGCGCAACCTCGGCCGCACCCTGCTGCTGCTCGTCCTCCTGCTGCTGGCCGGGGCCGTGGCGTACGCGGTGATGTTCATGCCCAAGCAGGGCGAGGACGGCGACCGTGCCGGAGCGGCGGGGCCGGCGAGCCCCGCGCCCTCCCACGAGCGGCAGCCGTCGGATGCGGCGAGCACCCCGGACGACGGGCCCACCGCGTCCTCGCCCGCCACCGAGACCCAGACCGGCGGAGGAGCGGCGGCGGACGGGTTCACCCTGCGCACCGACCCGGCCGGCTTCAAGGTCGCCGTCGCCAAGGGATGGTCGCACGCCCCGCGCAACGGCAGTGGCCAAGTGGTCTACTCGCACGGCAACTTCGAGCTGGTCGTGGTGCCCGGCCGGGACAGCACCTCCACCTACGGCACCGACCCGATGGTGTACCAGCGGGACAAGGAAAGGGAGTTGCAGCCGTACCGCGACTCCAGCTGGGCCACGGCGTCCGGGCTGCGCACCATCGAGGTGGGCGGACGGACCATGGCCGAAGGGCAGTTCACCTGGACCGACGCCCAGGGGCGCGACCTGTTCGTGCGCAACATGGCGATGCTGCTGAACGGGCGGTACCACATCGTGCAGGTGCGCGGCCCGGAGGCGGAGCGGGACGAGGTCACCCGGCTGTACGACCAGGCGACGGCCACCTACCGCTACACCGACTGAGCCGACGCTCCGACAGGGCCCCTCGCGGAAGTGGGCGTTCGGTTGCACGGACTGTGCGGAAGCGACAACAGTCACAGTGCCGATTCCGTGGCACCCCGCCGGTTCCCTGGGCGGGGGCCGGTCCATAGTCTGACCCTGACAAGAGCATTGCGGGGCAACGTGAATCAGATGCAGGGCCAGCTCGTGGCGGGCCGCTACCGGCTCACCGATTCCATCGGCAGCGGTGGCATGGGACGGGTGTGGCGCGCCCATGACGAGGTGCTGCACCGGAAGGTCGCCGTCAAGGAGCTGACCGCGGCGCTGTACGTCTCCGAGAGCGACCAGCACGTGCTGCTGGCCCGTACCCGCGCCGAGGCCCGCGCGGCCGCGCGCATCAACCACTCCGCCGTCGTCACCGTGCACGACGTGCTGGAGCACGACGGCCGCCCGTGGATCGTGATGGAGCTGGTCGAGGGGGAGTCGCTGGCCGACGCGGTCAAGGAGCGCGGGCGGATCGAGCCCCGCGAGGCCGCGCGGATCGGGCTGTGGGTGCTGCGGGCACTGCGCGCGGCGCACACGGCGGGGGTGCTGCACCGGGATGTGAAGCCCGGCAACGTCCTGCTGGGCCGGGACAGCCGGGTGCTGCTCACCGACTTCGGCATCGCGCAGATAGAGGGCGACAGCACCATCACCCGTACGGGTGAGGTCGTCGGCTCGGTCGACTACCTCGCGCCGGAGCGCATACGCGGGCACGACCCTGGTCCCGCGTCCGACCTCTGGGCGCTCGGTGCGACGCTGTACACCGCCGTCGAGGGGCGTTCGCCGTTCCGCCGCACCTCGGCCCTGGGCACCATGCAAGCCGTCGTGGAGGAGGACGCCGAGGAGCCCCGGCACGCCGGCCCCCTCGCCCCGGTCATCGCCGCCCTGCTGCACAAGGACCCCGCCCGCCGCCCGGACCTGACCACGGCCGAGCGCATGCTGGACGACGCGGCGGCGGGACGCCGGACGCAGACCGCGCCGGTGTTCACCCCACCCCCGCAGAGCACCGCGCCCGCGCCCCGCGACACGGCCGTCACCCCGGTGACCCCGGCCCGCCGCGGCCATCGCACCCGCATGCTCGCCCTGGCCGCCGCGGCCGTCCTGGTCTTCGGCGCGAGCCTGACCTTCGGCTATCTGCAGTGGGGCGGTGGCGGCCACCATGCGGCGGGCACGGACGACCCCGCCGAGAGCCCCTCCGCGTCTGCCACGAACGGCTCCAACGCCGTCCCCGACGACTGGGAGCGGTACGACGACCCGGTCGGCTTCAGCCTCTCCCTGCCCAAGGGCTGGAAGCGGTCCGTCTCCATCGACAAGGACGGCATCCGGCAGGTCGACTACTCACCCGACAAGGGCAAGCACCTCGTGCGGGTGGCCGTCGACACCGACCCGGACTTCCGGACCTCCTACGAGCACCTGACCGACCTGGACCAGCGGGTCTCGGCCCGGCTGCTGGAGTACAAGCGGCTGGTCCTCAAGGAGGAGGTCTTCCGCGACGAGCCGGGCGCCCGCTGGGAGTACACCTGGAACGCCCTGGCCAAGGACGGCCCCCACTACTTCCCGGGTCCGTACCACGCCATCGACGTCGGCTACATGAACGCCGACGACACCGAGTACGCCCTCTACTCGTCCTCCCCGGCCGACGACTGGCCCACCACCAAGAAGCAGTTCACCTGGATTCTCCGGAGCTTCCAGGAGGGCTGAATCGGCCGCCACCTTCGTACCTTGGCCGGTCAGCGCCCCGGAAGGGGTGGGTCCGGTGCGGCATGATGGGCGGTATGGGGACCGAGGGGCACGACCTCCGTGTGGTCGCGGGCCGTTACCGCCTTGAGGCGCGCATCGGACGCGGCGGGATGGGTGTCGTCTGGCGGGCCGACGATCTGGTGCTGGGCCGTCAGGTGGCCGTCAAGGAACTCACCCTGGACGACTCGCTGTCCGAGGAGGACGCGCGCAGGCGGCGGGAGCACTCCTTCCGGGAGGCGCGGGCGGTCGCGCAGTTGCGGC
>NZ_WWKH01000532.1:0-2734 GCF_009865595.1 Streptomyces sp. SID1328
GCCGCCGCGCTCGGCGCGACCGCCATGTGCGACGTCAGCGACGGACTGATCGCGGACCTCGGGCACATCGCGGACGCCAGCAAGGTACGGATCGACATCCGCTCCGGCGCGATCGACATCCCCACCCAGATGAACGACATCGGCCAGGCGGTCGGGGTCGATCCGCTGCAGTGGGTGCTCACCGGGGGAGAGGACCACGCGATCGTGGCGACCTTCCCGCCGGACACCAAGCTCCCGGCCCGCTGGAAGGTGATCGGCGAGGTGCTCAACCCCTCGGCGCTGCCCCAGGTGACCGTGGACGGGGCGCCCTGGACCGCCACGGGCGGCTGGGACCACTTCGGGGACCCCGGGTGAGGCCCGCCGGGCAGGCGCCGCCGCGCGTGCTCACCGTGGCCGGCTCGGACTCCGGCGGTGGGGCGGGCATCCAGGCAGACCTGAAGACGATGCTCGCGCTGGGCGTGCACGGGATGAGCGTGATCACCGCCGTGACCGCGCAGAACTCCCTCGGGGTGCAGGGCGCCTGGGAGCTGCCGGTGGAGGCGGTGCGGGCGCAGTACCGCAGCGTGGTGGACGACATCGGCGTCCAGGCCGTGAAGACCGGGATGCTGGCCTCGGCGGAACTGGTCGAGGCGGTCGCGGAGCTGGTCTCCGGCACGGACGCGCCCGTGGTGGTGGACCCGGTGGGCGTCTCCAAGCACGGCGACCCGCTGCTGGCCGCCTCCGCCCTGGACTCGGTGCGCACCCGGCTCCTCCCGGTGGCGACCGTGGCCACCCCGAACCTGGACGAAGTGGCCCAGCTCACGGGATCGCGGGTCGCCTCGGAGGCCGATCTGCGCCCGGCGGCGGAAGCCGTACTGGCCTACGGGCCCCAGTGGGTGCTGATCAAGGGCGGGCATCTCACCGGCGAGGCCGTGGACCTGCTCACCGACGGCGACCAGGAGTTTTGGCTGCGTGCCCCGCGCCACGACAACCGGCACACCCACGGCACCGGCTGCACTCTGGCCTCCGCCATCGCCTCGGGGCTGGCGAAGGGCCTGGCCGTGCCGGAGGCGGTCACGGCGGCCAAGGAGTACGTCACCGGGGCGATCGCCCGTGGGTTCGCCCTGGGCGCCGGGATCGGCCCCGTGGACCACGGCTGGCGCTTCCGATAGGCGAGAAGGCAACGCGAAGAGCCGGCCCACCCGAAGGTGGACCGGCTCGACGCAGCAACCGACAGTGGCCGCGCGCTTAGCTGTGCGTCAGCGCGAGACCTTGCCGGCCTTGATGCACGAGGTGCAAGCGTTCACGCGCTTCGGCGTCCCGCCGACCACGGTACGGACGCGCTGGATGTTCGGGTTCCAGCGACGGGACGTACGGCGGTGCGAGTGCGAGATGTTGTTGCCGAAGCCCGGCCCCTTGCCGCAGACGTCGCAGTTGGCAGCCACGGGTCACTCCAAAGACTTCAGATGCACTTACGGTTGATCCCGGCATGCCGGGATCGAGATCAGGAGACCTGAGATCTTGAGTGGCGCTGCCAGGGGGAATGGCCCGACCGGGATCGGGCAACCGGAGCAGCATACAACGACTGCTTCCGTACAACGAAACTACCATGGCGGCCCGGCACCTCGTGCCCGGCCCTCCCGTGATGGACGCCGCCCCACGGTCTACGCTGCGTCCCACGTCCAGCGACAGGGAGGCGCAGGTGGCGCAGGTGCCGCAGACATTCCTCGATGCTCTCGCGGTGCGCACCTGGTGCGGTCTGGCGCTGCGCTCGCTGGGGCGGGCGCGCGAGGAGATCGACGCGATCAACGTCTATCCCGTGGCCGACGGGGACACCGGCACGAATCTGTATCTGACCGTGGAGTCGGCGACGGCGGCCGTCGAAGCGGTGTTCGCCGGGTACGAGCAAGGCGGTCCTTCGCTGGCCGACGCCCTGCGCGCCATGGCCCACGGCGCGCTGATCGGCGCCCGCGGCAACTCCGGCACGATCCTCGCCCAGCTCCTGCGCGGCATGGCCCAGGTGCTCGCCGCCGACGGCGCGGGTGACGTGTCTCACGTCGACGGCACCGATCTGCGGCGGGCGCTGCGCCGGGCCGCCGACGCCGCCCGCGAGGCCGTCGCCCACCCGGTCGAGGGCACCGTGCTCACCGTCGCCTCGGCCGCCGCCGACGCGGCCGACGGAGGCGAGGGCGACTGCCGGGCAGTCGTCCTGGCCGCCTACGAGGGAGCGCGCGCCGCCCTGGCCGCCACCCCCCGGCAACTGGCCGTGCTCGGCCGCGCCGGGGTCGTGGACGCGGGTGGACGCGGTCTGGTGACCGTGCTGGCCTCCCTGGTGGAGGCGGTCACGGGAGAGGCGGTGCCCGAGGAGACGTACGCCGGGGCGGCCGGGGCCGACGTCTGTCCGGAGGCCCCCGAACACGCGGGGGAGGGCGGGCCCGCCTACGAGGTCATCTACCTGCTGGAGGCCGACGACGCGGCCGTGACCCGTCTTCGGGAACGGCTCGACACCCTCGGCGACTCCCTGGTCGTGGTCGGCGGCGACGGGCTGTGGAACGTCCATGTGCACGTGGACGACGCAGGTGCCGCCGTGGAGGCGGGCGTCGAGGCCGGGCGGCCGTACCGGATCAGGATCACCCACTTCGCCGTCGGCGACGTCCACACGGGCGGGGAACGGCCGCCGCGCGAACCGGCGCAGCGGGCCGTCGTCGCCGTGGTGCCCGGCGAGGGGCTGGCCGGGCTGTACGCCGAGGCGGGC
>NZ_WWKH01000533.1:0-2023 GCF_009865595.1 Streptomyces sp. SID1328
CCACCACCGTGGCCATGGACTTCGGCCGCATCACCCTCCGCGCCGACCTGGTGCTCTATCTGTTCGGCACGCCCGGCCAGGAGCGGTTCTGGTTCATGTGGGACGAGCTGTCCGAGGGTGCGCTCGGCGCGGTCGTCCTCGCCGACACCCGGCGCCTGGAGGACTGCTTCGCCGCCGTCGACTACTTCGAGCGCCGGTCGATCCCGTTCGTGGTCGGCGTCAACTGCTTCGAGGGAGCGGCCCGTTACCCGGCGGAGTCGGTCCGCAAGGCGCTCGACCTCGACCCGGACGTGCCCGTGCTGCTGACCGACGCCCGCGACCGGGAGTCGGTCAAGACCGTACTGATCGGCGTCGTCCAGCACGCCATGGAGCTGGCCGCCGAACGCCGCCGCGCCCTCGCCACCTGACCCGTGGGGCACCCCGCCCCACCCGTCCCTCCGGCACCCCGCGACACGCCCGCCGTGATCGGATACAGTCCGCGCGTGTCCGAGATTCAGCAGCCGGCCGCCAACTCCGGCCCCGGTTCCCACTGTTCGAGCTGCGGGGCCCTCTACGGGGACGGCGTCACCGGCTGGCCGCGTACCTGCCCCGCCTGCGGCACCACCGCCTACCGCAACCCGCTGCCGGTGGCCGTCGTGCTCCAGCCCGTGTACGACACCCACGGCGCCGCCCTGGTCGTCATCACCCGGACCGTCGCCCCGCAGCTCGGCGGGGTCGCGCTGCCCGGCGGTTTCATCGACGACCGGGAGGACTGGAAGCACGCCGCCGTCCGCGAACTGCGTGAGGAGACCGGCATCGAGGCCGAGGCCCGCGACCTGCGGCTGGTGGACGCCATGAGCTCGCCGGACGGCCATCTGCTGCTCTTCGGGCTCCTCCCGGAACGCCCCGCGGACTCGCTCCCGGCCTCCGCCGCCACCGACGAGACCGAGGGCTGGCACCTGCTGCGCGGCCCCGAGGAACTCGCCTTCCCGCTGCACACCCTGGCCGTCCGCACCTGGTTCCAGGGCCGCTACTGACCGGTGGCCGCCCCGCCGAGCCCCCGTACCCGCACCGGCCGGGACGGCTCGGCGGGGCCGCCGTCCGCCTCGCGGGTGACGAGCACGCGCGTGCCGTCCCAGCGGGTGGCGTACCGCTCGATCTCCCCCGTGTCCGGCACCACCAGACCGCCCCCGGCCCGCCCCGGCGCGGGCGCCCACACCTCCAGCGCCAAGGTGCCGTCCGCACCGAGCACCGGAACGACGGCACCCGCGCGGGCGAGCACCGGAATCCGCCCCCGCGGAGCCTCCACCAGCACCTGCCCCGGCCCCTCGTACGCCCGCTCCGTCACCGTGTCGTACCAGCGCCCCCGGGGCAGCCGCACCGCCCGCCGCTCGGTACCGGGGTCCAGCACCGGCGCCACCAGCAAGCTGTCACCCAGCAGGAACGCGTCCTCGCAGTCCCGCAGCGCCCGGTCCTCCGGCGCCCCCCACCACAGCGGCCGCACAGCGGGCGCCCCCGTCGACCGGGCCAGGTGCGCCAGCGTCACGAAGTACGGCAGGAGGCGCCGCCGTTCGAGCAGCGCCACGCGCGCGTGCCCCAGCACCTCCGACCCGAACTCCCACGGCTCCCGCCCCGCACGCGCGCCCGTGCGCGTGCGGAACAGCGGCAGATACGCGCCGAGCTGGAACCACCGCAGATACAGCTCCGGCGACGCGTCACCGCCGGGCCCCCCGACATCCGTCCCCGCGTACGGCACCCCGCACAGGCCCAGCCCCAGCACCAGGGACAGCGACGCCCTGAGCGCAGGCCAGCCCGTCCCCACGTCCCCCGACCAGATGCCGCCGTACCGCTGGGTTCCGGCCCAGCCGGACCGGGAGAGCACGAAGGGCCGTTCCTCGGGCGCCAGTTCACGCAGCCCCTCGTACGCGGCCCGCGCCATGCACAGGGCGTCCAGGTTGTGCGCCTCCCGGTGGTCGCCGCCCGCCCCGTCCAGGGCGTGCCGGGCCGAGCGCGGCAGCGGCGGCTCCCCGAACGCCTCCCGGGC
>NZ_WWKH01000054.1:0-13082 GCF_009865595.1 Streptomyces sp. SID1328
GCAGCTCGCGCACGGCGTCCTCGGTGCGCGGAAGGCGGGCGGAGGCGAACGCGGGTCGCACGGCGCACCAACCGGTGCGCCACCACTCCCGCGCGATGTCGGCGATCACCGCGATCGCCTCCGCGTCGGAGGATCCCGCCGAGGCCAGTACGACCCCGGTCGAGGACTTGTCGGCGGGGCTGACCCCCGCCTCGTACAGGCGCCGTTCCAGCGCCGAGACCAGCAGCGGCGACGGGCCGAGCACCTCCGCCTGCCGGACCCGCATCCCGCGCGGCGCCTCCCGCAGCACGGCCGGGATGTCGGCCTTGGCGTGGAAGGCGCGGGTCAGCAGCAGCGGCTGCGCGACCACCTCGCGCACCCCGTCGGCCGCCAGCGACTTGAGCACGCCGCCGACCGAGGGCACGTTGAAGTCGAGGAAGCCGGTCACCACCCTGAGGTCCGGCCGCATCGACCTCACCCGCGCGACCAGGGCGTGCACGGTCGCGGCGTGCCGGGGGTCGCGGCTGCCGTGGGCGACGATCAGGAGAACGGGTTTATGGTGCATGGGAGTTCAGCTCTTCACCAGCAGGCCCCGGCTGCGCAGCACCCACCGCTCCAGCGGACTGAAGATCAGCAGGTCGACCGCGATGCCGACGAACAGGATCAGCAGGATGGCCTCGAACACCATCGCCATGTCGAGGGCGTTGCGGCCGTTCTCCAGCAACTGGCCCAGGCCGACGCCCAGATCGGGGAAGGACGCGATGATCTCGGCCGCCATCAGCGAGCGCCAGGAGAACGCCCAGCCCTGCTTCATCCCGGCCACATAGCCGGGCAGCGCGGCGGGCAGCGTGATGTGCCAGACGCCGCGCAGGCCGCCGGCGCCCATGGTGCGGCCCGCCCGCAGGAACAGCGGCGGCACCTGGTCGATGCCGGACACCAGGCCGTTGGCGATGGAGGGGACCGCGCCGAGCAGGATCACCGCGTACATCATGGAGTTGTTCAGCCCCAGCCAGATCACCGCCGGGGGCACCCAGGCCACCGAGGGCAGCGACTGGAGGCCGGACAGGATCGGCCCGATAGCCGCGCGCACGAATTTCACCCGCGCCACCAGCAGGCCCAGCGGGGTGCCGATGAGCAGGGCCAGGCCGAAGCCGAGCAGACCGCGCGAGACGCTGGTCCAGATGTAGCCGAGGAGCTTGCCCGCCAGCCAGTCCCGCTGGACCGCCTCCCACACCGCCCTCGGCGCGGGCAGCTTGGTGGGGTCGGAGACGATCCCGAAGGACACCAGCGCCTGCCAGACCAGCAGCACCACCAGTACGGCGGTGACCGGCGGCAGCACCTTGGTGACCAGGGTCTGCCTCAGCGGCGGCCGGGCGCCGCGCGGGGTCTCCAGGGCGTCGAGGCCCGCCTCCACGCTCCCCGTGTCGGGAGCCGGTGTCGTCTCAGTGCTGGCCATGGCGGCGGATCTCCCCTCGCAGCGCCTCGGTGATCTCCAGGGACAGTTCCGCCACGGGGGCGTCCTCGATGCGGCGGGGTTGCGGGATGTCCACCGTCCACTCGTGGGCGACCTTGCCCGGCCGGGAGGACAGCAGTACGACGCGCTGGGCCAGCCGTACCGCCTCGCGCACGTTGTGCGTCACGAACAGCACCGACAGGCCGGTCTCCGTCCAGACGCGGGTCAGCTCGTCGTGCAGCACGTCGCGGGTGATGGCGTCGAGGGCCGCGAACGGCTCGTCCATCAGCAGCAGTCCGCTCTCCTGCGCCAGCGCGCGGGCCAGCGCGACCCGCTGCCGCATACCGCCGGAGAGTTCGTGCACCCGCTTGCCGTACGCGCCCCCCAGCCGGACCAGTTCGAGCAGCGACTCGGCCTTGTCGCGGCGGTCGCCCTTGGGCACGCCCCGCAGGCGCAGGGCGAGTTCGATGTTCTTGCCCGCGGTCAGCCACGGGAAGAGGGCGTGCTCCTGGAACATCAGGGCCGGACGGCCGTCGGTGTCGATGGACCCGGCGCTGGGCCGGTCCAGACCCGCGACCAGGTTGAGCAGGGTCGACTTGCCGCAGCCCGAGGCCCCCAGGAGGGTGACGAATTCGCCCGGCGCGACATCGAGGGTGATGTCGTCCAGCACGAGCTGCTGTCCGCCCGGGCCCGCGAAGGACTTCGAGACGTGGTCGAGGCGGGCGGCGTACTCGACCGCCGGGCCGGCCTTGGTGAGGGTCGTGGCCATGGTCGTCACCTCCTGGGAACTCATCGGTTGGCGTCGGTCAGTCGGTGCCGAGCCCGGCGGCGTCGACCTTGGGGGCGCCCTCGGCGCCGAGGACCTTGTTGAGCAGGGTCAGGTCGTAGATGCCCTTGAGGTCGGGCTTGGCCAGCAGGCCCGCCTTGACCGCGTGGCCGGCCTCGGTGTTCAGGGTCGCGGCCAGCGGGTCGTCGGTGGTCTGGATCGACTTCCACGCCGGGTCCAGCACGGCCGGGGGCAGCGCCTTGCCGGAGTCGGCCTCCAGCTGCTTGTTCGCCGACTCCTTCGCCGCGTCCGGGTTGGCCTTGATCCACTTGTTGGTGCGCACCGAGGCCCGCAGCACCGCCTCGACGGCCTTCGGGTGGGCCTTGAGGAACTTCTGCGACACGATCACGTTGGTGATCACGAACTTCTTGTCCGGCCACAGGTCGGACTCGTCCAGCAGGACCTTGCCGCCCTCGGCGACCAGCTTGGACGCGGTCGGCTCCGGCACCCACGCACCGTCCAGGGAACCGGCCTTGAAGGCGTCCGGGGTCACCTTGTTGTCGCTGCGGACCACGGTGACGTCACCCTTGCCGCTCTGCGCGTCGACCTGGTAGCCCTGCTCCGCCGCCCAGTTGAGGAAGGCGACGTCCTGAGTGTTGCCGAGCTGGGGCGTGGCGATCCGCTTGCCCTTGACGTCCTTCAGCGACTTGATCTTCTTGGGGTTCACGACCAGCTTCACCCCGCCGGACGCCGAACCGCCGATGATCTTCAGGCTGCGGCCGCCGGACTTGGTGTAGCCGTTGATGGCGGGGGAGGGGCCGATCCAGCCGATGTCGATGGAGCCGGAGTTGAGCGCCTCGATCTCGGAGGGGCCCGCGTTGAAGGTGGCGTAGTCGGCCTTGGTGGCGCCCAGTTCCTTCTGGAAGAGGCCCTGCTGGCGGCCGACCAGCGCGGTGGCGTGGGTGAGGTTGCCGAAGTAGCCGATCTTGACGGAGTCCAGGCCGTCGATCTTCTTGGCTCCGGAGGCGACCTTCTGGTTGGCGGGGGCGTCCTTGGCCTCGGACCCGTAACCGCAGGCCGCGAGGGCCAGCAGGGGGAGTACGGCGAGGACGGTGAGACCGCGGCGCGGCAGCGGCGAACGGTTGGCAGGCACGGGAGGCGTTTCCTCTCGTCGGCCCGGCGGTCACGGCGTCAGGCCGTGGCCGGGAGGTCGATGGGTCTTCGTCGTCGCAACCGGGACGTCGTCGGGTGGGGGGAGGGCATGGCGTGGGGGAGCAGGGCGCGCGAGCGGTGCGCGTACGTCAGCGCGCACATCGCGCGACCCCGCCCTGCCCGGAGCCGAGCGCGCCGCTGCCGATGCGGCCGCCCTCCTTGGCGAACGTCGTGAAAGCCTCGGTGGTCTGCATGGTCAGAAGTCCCACCCTTCGTCGTCGGCGCCGGTCACCGGCTCGGGCGCGGCGAAGGACTCGCCGACCATGCCCGCGGTGAGGGTGGTGCCGTCGGCCGGGTCGATCAGGATGAAGGAGCCGGTGCGGCGCGAGTCGGCGTAGGAGTCGACCGGCAGCGGTTCGGCGGTACGGATCTTCACCCGGCCGATGTCGTTGGCGGCGAGCGTCCCCGGATGCGGGTGCAGGGACAGGTCGGCCAGGGTGAGCCGGGACGGGATGTCCTTGACGATCGCCTTGACCGTGCGGGTGCCGTGCTTGAGTAGCACCCGGTGGCCCACCGTCAGCGGCTGGTCGGCGACATGGCAGACGGTCGCCTCCACGTCCTGCGTGGTCGCGGGCGCGTCCTTGCTCGGCACGATCAGGTCGCCGCGCGAGACGTCCACGTCGTCCGCCAGCAGCACGGTCACCGACTGGGTGGTCCAGGCCACGTCCACCGGCTCGCCCAGCAGGTCGATCCCGGCGATCCGGCTGGTGCGGCCGGACGGCAGCACCGTGACCTCCTCGCCCACCCGGAAGGTGCCCGAGGCGATCTGTCCGGCGTAGCCCCGGTAGTCGGGGAGTTCGGCGGTCTGCGGGCGGATCACGTACTGCACCGGCAGCCGGGCGTGGCAGTGCGCCAGGTCGTGGCTGACCGGCACCGTCTCCAGGTGCTCCAGCACGGTCGGGCCGCCGTACCAGTCCATCCGGGGGGAGGCGTCGACCACGTTGTCCCCGGCGAGCGCCGAGATCGGGATCGCGGTGACCTCGGGGACGCCCAGCTCGGTCGCGTACGCCGTGAACTCCTCGGCGATGGCGGCGAAGACGCGCTCCTCGTAGCCGACCAGATCCATCTTGTTGACCGCGAGCACGACGTGCGGCACGCGGAGCAGGGCGGCGATGGCCGCGTGGCGTCGGGTCTGCTCGACCACGCCGTTGCGGGCGTCGACCAGGACCACGGTCAGCTCGGCGGTGGAGGCGCCGGTGACCATGTTCCGGGTGTACTGCACGTGTCCCGGCGTGTCGGCCAGGATGAAGCGGCGGCGCGGGGTGGCGAAGTAGCGGTACGCCACGTCGATGGTGATGCCCTGCTCCCGCTCGGCCCGCAGGCCGTCGGTGAGCAGTGCCAGGTCCGGCGCCTCCTGGCCCCGGCTCGCGGACGCCCGCTCCACGGCCTCCAGCTGGTCCACCAGGACCGACTTGGAGTCGTGCAGCAGCCGTCCCACCAGGGTGGACTTGCCGTCGTCGACGGAGCCCGCGGTGGCGAACCGGAGCAGGGTGGTGGCCGACAGCGCCTCGGCGGTGATCGTGCTCATGGTCAGAAGTACCCCTCGCGCTTGCGGTCTTCCATCGCGGCCTCGGAGAGCTTGTCGTCGGCGCGGGTCGCGCCCCGCTCGGTGAGCCGGGACGCGGCGATCTCGGTGATGACCGCCTCCAGCGTGGTCGCGTCGGAGTCGACGGCGCCGGTGCAGGACATGTCGCCCACCGTGCGGTAGCGCACCAGCCGGGTCTGGACCGGCTCGGTCTCCTTCGGCCCGCCCCACTCGCCGGCGGTCAGCCACATGCCGCTGCGGGAGAAGACCTCGCGCTCGTGCGCGAAGTAGATCTCCGGCAGCTCGATGCCCTCGCGGGCGATGTACTGCCACACGTCCAGCTCGGTCCAGTTGGACAGCGGGAACACCCGGACGTGCTCACCGGGCGCGTGGCGGCCGTTGTACAGGTTCCACAGTTCCGGGCGCTGGCGGCGCGGGTCCCACTGGGAGAACTCGTCGCGCAGCGAGAACACCCGCTCCTTGGCGCGGGCCTTCTCCTCGTCGCGCCGGCCGCCGCCGAACACCGCGTCGAACCGCTCGCTCTGGATCTTCTCCGTCAGCGGCAGCGTCTGCAGCGGGTTGCGGGTGCCGTCGGGACGTTCCTTGAGCACACCCCGGTCGATGTAGTCCTGTACGGAGGCCACATGGAGGCGCAGCCCATGTGCGGCCACCACACGGTCCCGGTACTCCAGCACCTCGGGGAAGTTGTGTCCGGTGTCCACATGGAGCAGCGCGAAGGGCACCGCGGCCGGCGCGAACGCCTTCAGCGCCAGGTGCAGCATCACGATCGAGTCCTTGCCCCCGGAGAACAGGATCACCGGGTTCTCGAACTCGCCGGCCACCTCACGGAAGATGTGCACCGCCTCGGACTCCAGCGCGTCCAGGTGGGAGAGGGCGTACGGGCTGTCCGTGCCCTCGCCGCCCCCCGTCACCTCGGCGACGGTCGTCATGCCAGTCCCCTCTCGCCGAGCAGGGCGTGCACCGCGGCCGCCGACTGCGTGACGCTCTGTCCCTGCGTCTCGATCCGGAGGTCCGGCGCCGCCGGCTCCTCGTACGGGTCGTCCACGCCGGTGAGCCCGGTCAGCTCGCCCGCCGCCTGCCGGGCGTACAGCCCCTTCACGTCCCGCTCGCCGCACACCTCGACCGGGGTGGCCACATGGACCTCCAGGTACGGGGTGCCGTTCGCCGCGTGCCGCTTGCGCACCGCCTCCCGGCTGTCCGCGTAGGGCGCGATCACCGGGACCAGCGCCAGCACGCCGTTGCGTGCGAGGAGTTCGGCCACGAAGCCGATGCGCTGGACGTTGGTGTGCCGGTCCTCGCGGGCGAAGCCGAGCCCGGCCGAGAGGAACTCGCGGATCTCGTCGCCGTCGAGCACCTCCACGCGCCGTCCCTCTGCGCGCAGGCGGCCGGCCAGTTCGGTGGCGATGGTGGTCTTGCCGGCGCTCGGCAGACCAGTGAGCCAGACGGTGGCTCCGGTCGTCACGTGTTCTCGCTCCTCGTATCGATCGGTCGTCATCCGTGCAGCCCGCATTCGGTCTTGCCCCGCCCGGCCCAGCGGCCGGCCCGTGCGTCCTCGCCCTCCAGCACCCGCCGGGTGCAGGGGGCGCAGCCCACCGAGGCGTAGCCGTCCATCAGCAACGGGTTGGTCAGCACGCCGTGTTCGGCGACGTAGGCGTCCACGTCGTCCTGGGTCCAGCGGGCGATGGGGGAGACCTTGACCTTGCGGCGCCGGGCGTCCCAGCCGACGACCGGGGTGTTCGCCCGCGTCGGCGACTCGTCCCGGCGCAGTCCGGTCGCCCATGCCTGATACGCCGTCAGGCCCGCTTCGAGCGGCTTGACTTTGCGCAGGGCGCAGCACAGATCGGGATCGCGGTCGTGCAGCCGGGGTCCGTGCTCCGCGTCCTGCTCGGCCACCGTGCGCTCGGGGGTGAGCGTGACGACGTTGACGTCCATCACGGCGTCGACCGCGTCACGGGTGCCGATGGTCTCCGGGAAGTGGTAACCGGTGTCGAGGAACACCACGTCCACGCCGGGCCGCACCCGTGCGGCCAGGTGGGCCACCACGGCGTCCTCCATGGAGGAGGTCACGCAGAACCGGTCGCCGAAGGTGTCCACCGCCCAGCGCAGCACCTCCAGTGCGGGCGCGTCCTCCAGCTCACGGCCCGCTCGCTCGGCCAGTTCCCTCAACTCGTCCTCGGTGCGCTCTGTCTGAGCGGTCGTCATATCCGGTCGTCCCCTCCGTCGTCGCCCCGCTTCAGCCCCCGGGCGAGCAGCCCGAGGAACTTCAGCTGAAAGGCGCGATTGCAGGCTCCGCATTCCCAGGCGCCGTGGCCCTCCTCCCTCGGGCGCAGGTCCTCGTCCCCGCAGTAGGGGCAGTGGAACGGTGCGGCACGCTCGCTCACGACAGCGCCTCCTCGTCGGCCCGCGCGGCCCACGCCGCGAACCGCTCGCCGTCCGCGCGCTCCGCCTCGAAGCGGCGCAGGACGCGCTCGACGTAGTCGGGCAGCTCCTTCGACGTCACCTTCAGACCGCGCACCTTGCGGCCGAAGCCCGCCTCCAGACCGAGCGCGCCGCCCAGGTGCACCTGGTAGCCCTCGACCTGGTTGCCGTCCTCGTCCACCACCAACTGGCCCTTGAGGCCGATGTCCGCCACCTGGATGCGGGCGCAGGCGTTCGGGCAGCCGTTGAGGTTGATGGTGATCGGCTCTTCGAACTCCGGCAGTCGGCGCTCCAGTTCGTCGATGAGGGCGCTGCCGCGCGCCTTGGTCTCGACGATGGCCAGCTTGCAGAACTCGATGCCGGTGCAGGCCATCGTGCCGCGCCGGAACGGCGAGGGGCTGACCCGCAGGTCCAGCGCCTCGAGGCCGGCGACCAGGGAGTCGACCCGGTCGCCCTCGACGTCCAGCACGATCATCTTCTGCTCGGTGGTGGTGCGGACCCGGCCGGAGCCGTGCTCCTCGGCGACTCCGGCGATCTTCGCCAGCGTGGCGCCGTCCACCCGGCCGACGCGGGGGGCGAACCCGACGTAGAAGCGGCCGTCGCGCTGGCGGTGCACGCCGACGTGGTCGCGCCAGCGCTCCACCGGCTGCTCGGGCGCCGGGCC
This sequence comes from Streptomyces sp. SID1328, assembly GCF_009865595.1. Lineage (NCBI taxonomy): Bacteria > Bacillati > Actinomycetota > Actinomycetes > Kitasatosporales > Streptomycetaceae > Streptomyces > Streptomyces sp. SID1328. The sequence goes on from NZ_WWKH01000054.1 coordinate 8,039, forward strand.
GTCGAGCAGCTTGCGGCCGAGGTACTCGTCCTCCAGTACCTGCCGGAACTTCTCCGGGCCCCAGTCCGCGACCAGGAACTTCAGCCGGGCGCGGTTGCGGAGCCTGCGGTAGCCGTAGTCCCGGAAGATCGAGATGACGCCCTCGTGGACGTCGGCCACCTCGTCGAGCGGCACCCAGGCGCCCAGCCGGACGCCGATCTTCGGGTTGGTGGACAGGCCGCCGCCCACCCACAGGTCGAACCCCGGCCCGTGCTCGGGGTGCCGGACGCCGACGAGCGCGATGTCGTTGATCTCGTGCGCCACATCCAGCAGGGGGGAGCCGGAGATCGCCGACTTGAACTTGCGGGGCAGGTTGGAGAACGCCTTGTTGCCGATGACCCGGCGCTGGATCTCCTCGATGGCCGGGGTGCCGTCGATGATCTCGTCCTCGGCGATGCCCGCGACCGGCGAGCCGAGGATCACGCGCGGGGTGTCGCCGCACGCCTCGGTGGTGGACAGCCCGACATCCTCCAGGCGCCGCCAGATCTCGGGCACGTCCTCGATCCTGATCCAGTGCAACTGGATGTTCTGCCGGTCGGTGATGTCGGCGGTGCCGCGCGCGAACTCCTGCGAGATCTCGCCGATCACCCGCAGCTGGGCGGTGGTCAGCCGGCCGCCGTCGATGCGGACCCGCAGCATGAAGTACTTGTCGTCCAGCTCCTCCGGTTCGAGCACCGCGGTCTTGCCGCCGTCGATACCGGGCTTGCGCTGGGTGTACAGACCCCACCAGCGCATGCGCCCGCGCAGGTCGTTGGGGTCGATGGAGTCGAAGCCCCGCTTGGAGTAGATCGTCTCAATGCGTGTCCGCACATTGAGACCGTCGTCGTCCTTCTTGAACTGTTCGTTGCCGTTGAGCGGGGTGTGATGTCCGGCCGCCCACTGGCCCTCACCACGGTGACGGCTCACCTTGCGGCGGGGCGCGGCGGCAGCGGGGTCCTGGGGACTGGGGGCCATGGTTCTACGTCCTTAGGAACAGGCAGTCAGGCGGGGGTCGGTGCGCAGCGCCGTCGGAGAGGGGCGGTGGTCGGGCGACGGGTGGGCGGCTCTGGCCTGCGCGCTTTTGCGCACGCGGGCATACCTGCGCGGCGTTGCGCTGAACGGGGTGGAGAAGAGGCCGGCGGTGCTGGGGTGCTCAGCTCGCCCGACACATGGCGCTGGACATGCGGCCGAGGTCGACGTGGCGTCGACTCACCAAGGCGATTCCAGTTCCAGACATGACGGCAGCGTGTCACGCACGTCTCCGGCCAGTCCACCATTGTCCGTCATCTGGACGGATCTATTCTGAATAACGAGACAGCTATGGGGGGTGGGCGCTGCTCAGTCGCCCAGGAACGCACCCGGCCACGGTCCGGGCGTCGGGATGTCCGCCTCCAGCTCCACCTTCGTGTCGAACAGGCTGAAGCCGCGCCGCAGATAGTTGTCCAGCGCGTACGGGCCGTCCTTGCTGCACGTGTGCAGCCACACCCGCTTCACCGGGGTGAGATCCGGCCACCGCGTCGCCAGGTCCCAGGCGCGCGCCGCCCCCACCGACAGCAGATGCCCGCCGATCCGGCGCCCCCGGAACGCGGGCAGCAGCCCGAAGTAGGCGATCTCCACCACGCCCTCCCCGGTCGCCTCCAGCTCGACGTACCCGGCCGGCGTGCCCCGCTCGTACGCCACCCAGGTCTCCACGCCGGGCCGCCCCAGGTACTGCCGCCACCGGGCGTGCGTCCAGCCGAGCCGGTCGGTCCAGCGGATGTCGCCGCCGACCGAGGCGTACAGGAACCGGCTGAACTCGGGGGACGGCACCTCGGCCCGTACGATCCGCACCGCGTCGCCCTCGGGTGCCGCGGCGGGCAGGAGGTCGGACGGCGAGGTCTGTTCCAGGGACCAGGTGGTGACAGGGACGCTGCTCATGGGCTTCAGGGAATCATCCCGCCCACCGGACTGTCGATCGTCGTCGGCGGGATCACGGCTCAGTCCAGCGAGCGCTCCAGCGAGGCCAATGGGACGGCGAACAGCATCCGGTCCGACAGCGACCACACCTCGCCGGTCTCCTGCCAGTACGACAGCGACACCGCCGACTCGGTCCAGCAGTGGTGCGAGCCGTCCGACCCGCAGCGGGCCCCCTTCGCGCCGTCCGCGTCCTGCCGCCACAGCCCGCCCCGGCCGTCCTCGGCGCCGGGCAGCTGGCCGGTGTACCAGGACGCGCCGTCCGCGCCCGCGTGCCGGTACGACAGCACCCCCCGCACCCCCCGGGCCTTGGTCCGGAACACCTCGACGGCGTCGGTGCGTCCGGTGGAGTCGGTGGCGAGCAGCCCGGCCCGTGCCGGGGCGGCGCTGAAGGCGTACCGCCACAGCCGGGCGCGGCGGGCGCCGTCCGGGGAGGTGCGCTCGGCCGCGACCAGGCTGTCCGGGGCGGTGCTGCGGTCCAGCGCCAGCGGGCCGGGACAGGGCGGGCGGCCGCCTCCGCAGCGACCGCGGGTGTAGCGGTAGGAGCCCACGGCGGGCAGCACGTACCGGTACCCGGCGCCCGACCAGCCGTGCGGAACCCGGCCGACGGCGGGCTCGTTGGTGGTGGTGCGCTGGATGCGGTCCAGGTCGTAGACGTAGAGCGCCTCGGCGCCGCCGTCGGACGCGGTGACCAGCAGCTTCCCGTGGTTCCAGACCATGCCGGAGATGCCCGAGGTCAGGGCCCGGTAGTCCCGGCCGCCGTCGGCCGGCACCACCAGCAGGACCCAGCGGTAGACCGGGCGGGCGGGGTCGTCGAGATTCGTGAAGGCGACGCGGGTCAGTCCGCGTTCGGCCGCGCGCCCGGTGTCGGTGGCGTGCGTCCAGCCGGTGAGCACGACGCGGTGGCTGCCCCAGACGCCGTCCTCGTCGGCGTCGCCGGAGGTGGTCACGGCGGCGGGGCGCCAGGCGGTGTCGGCGGCGTCGGCCGGGTCCCAGCAGTAGGAGCGGGTGGCCTCGGGGGTCAGCGGCAGGGAGGAGCGGTCGTCGCCCGCGCAGCCGGCGCCCGTCCGCATCCGGCGGTCGGCGTCGCCGAGCACGGTGTCCACGCCGACCGGGCGGCCCATGGCGGCGGAGAGCCGGTTCAGCACGGGGGCGGGCTCAAGGCGCTCCTGGAGGCGCAACGGGGCGGTGTCGGAGGCGGAGGTGAGCGGCTTGAGCGCGCCGGGGTTCCCGGCGACCTCGGCCTGGGAGGTGCTGATCAGCGTTGCCGCCGCGGTGAGCGCCAGCCCGGTCCCGGTGAGGGCCGCGCGCAACGCCACGCCCCGTCTGCGCCTGCGGTGTCTGCCGCGTTGCTTCATGTCTCCTCCCGAGGCGGGCCAACTGCGCCCGGCGATCGTCATGTTGCTCACCCGGCACGGGGCGGACCCGCCTCGGATGCTACGGCAGCACGCGGCGTGCCGGGGCCAAGAGGCCGCAAATACGCGGCAGGTGCCCGGTGTGCGGCAGGAGGCGCCCGGCGTGAAGGGGGGCGCTCAACGCGTCCCGTGTGCCGTGCGGCGCACCGCCACCCCCGGTGCCGTGGAGCGCGGCAGCAGGTCACGGGGGTCGTCCGGGAGCAGCACCTCGGCCTCCGCGTCCTCCCGCAGCCGGTACGGCCGATGCAGGAGGAGCGCCCCGAGATATCGGCGTACCCGCGACATCTCCGCGCGGACGGTGACCGTGCGGGTGGGGTCGCCGAACACGTCCTCGGCCAGCCCCGCCGCGCTGCGTCCCGCGCGCTGGGCCACGAGCAGGTACAGCAACTCCGCGTGCCGCTCGCTGGGTTCACGGGTCCAGGTGCCGCCCGCGTCGGACACCGTGAGCAGCCGGCGCTCCGGCCGGGACAGGTCGAGCACCAGCCTCCCCGCGCCGCCGGACGTCTCGGCGGAGGCCCGCAGCAACCAGCCCCCGGCCAGCGGCTCCACCGCGCAGGCGCCCAGCCCCGGCAGCCAACGCCTGCCCGGTGTCAGTGACTTGGGCAGCGCGACCCGGCGTACGTACGGCATCCCCGTCACCGCCGCCGACCATCCGTCCCGGTCCACCACGAGCGCGCGTCCGTCCAGCCGGGCCAGCACCGGCGCGGCCACCGACCGCAGTCGCTCCAGGGAGCCGAGGTGCAGCTCGCGCAGCCGGGCTTCGGCGAGCCGGGCGACCGACTCCACCCAGGCGAGGGTCGCCGGATGCATGCTCGCCAGCGGGCCGCTGATGTCCACCACGCCGATCAGCCGCCCGTCCCTGGGGTCGGTGACCGGCGCGCCCGCACAGGTCCAGGAGGCGTGCGAGCGGCAGAAGTGCTCGGCGGCGAACACCTGGACCGGCCGCCGTACCACCGCCGGGGTGCCGACCCCGTTGGTGCCCACGACCGCCTCGCTCCAGTCGGCGCCGATCTCGAAGCCGAGCCGGTCCGCCCGGCGCAGCACCGCGGGCGAGCCCTCCCGCCACAGCACCCGGCTGTCCGCGTCCGCGACGACCATGATGTGCCGGGCCACGTCCGCGACCGAAAGCAGCCCCTCGCGCAGCACCGGCAGGACGTGCCCGAGCGGCGACTCCTCCCGGCGGCGGCGCACCTCCTCGGCCGTCAACAGCCCCGCCCGCACGTCCCGGTCGGGGTCGACGCCGTCGCGCAGCATCCGGTCCCAGGACTGTCCGATCACCGGCCGGGGCGCCATCGGCGCATGTCGCCCGGCGAGCGTCGCCTCGCGGACCTGCGCGAGCATCCGCGCCGTGCGCGGCGCGTCGGTGGCGGCCGGACGCGCCACGTCCCTCGGCGGGTTCACCACGGGAGTCCTTCCCTGTCCGGACAGCGCGCACGGCCTGTCAAGCCGTCCGGACGGCGGTTTCCGGTCGGCCGACGTCCCCATACTGCCGTCGGTCCGGGGTCGGGGAACACCCTCCGCGCACTGTCGGCGACAAGTTGCAACCCCCTGCAACCCTGGTGAACCCGGAAGGGCGGCAGGAGACTTGAGTCCCGCGCCGCCCGAGGGCGGCGTTCGCGCCCCGTCGCGGGCCCGTGTCGCGGGGGCGGTGCCGAGTC